>NZ_JALNTO010000029.1:1516-3044 GCF_023161785.1 Bacillus sp. 2CMS4F | reverse complement strand
ACAAGATATCACATAGTGATTCTTTTTAACGGTTAAGTTAGAAAGGGCGCACGGTGGATGCCTTGGCACTAGGAGCCGATGAAGGACGGGACGAACACCGATATGCTTCGGGGAGCTGTAAGCAAGCTTTGATCCGGAGATTTCCGAATGGGGAAACCCACCACTCGTAATGGAGTGGTATCCATATCTGAATTCATAGGATATGAGAAGGCAGACCCGGGGAACTGAAACATCTAAGTACCCGGAGGAAGAGAAAGCAAATGCGATTCCCTGAGTAGCGGCGAGCGAAACGGGATTAGCCCAAACCAAGAGGCTTGCCTCTTGGGGTTGTAGGACACTCTATACGGAGTTACAAAGGAACGAGGTAGATGAAGAGGTCTGGAAAGGCCCGCCATAGGAGGTAACAGCCCTGTAGTCAAAACTTCGTTCTCTCCAGAGTGGATCCTGAGTACGGCGGAACACGTGAAATTCCGTCGGAATCCGGGAGGACCATCTCCCAAGGCTAAATACTCCCTAGTGACCGATAGTGAACCAGTACCGTGAGGGAAAGGTGAAAAGCACCCCGGAAGGGGAGTGAAAGAGATCCTGAAACCGTGTGCCTACAAGTAGTCAGAGCCCGTTAACGGGTGATGGCGTGCCTTTTGTAGAATGAACCGGCGAGTTACGATCCCGTGCAAGGTTAAGCAGAAGATGCGGAGCCGCAGCGAAAGCGAGTCTGAATAGGGCGCATGAGTACGTGGTCGTAGACCCGAAACCAGGTGATCTACCCATGTCCAGGGTGAAGTTCAGGTAACACTGAATGGAGGCCCGAACCCACGCACGTTGAAAAGTGCGGGGATGAGGTGTGGGTAGGGGTGAAATGCCAATCGAACCTGGAGATAGCTGGTTCTCTCCGAAATAGCTTTAGGGCTAGCCTCAAGGTAAGAGTCTTGGAGGTAGAGCACTGATTGGACTAGGGGCCCCTACCGGGTTACCGAATTCAGTCAAACTCCGAATGCCAATGACTTATCCTTGGGAGTCAGACTGCGAGTGATAAGATCCGTAGTCGAAAGGGAAACAGCCCAGACCGCCAGCTAAGGTCCCAAAGTATACGTTAAGTGGAAAAGGATGTGGAGTTGCTTAGACAACCAGGATGTTGGCTTAGAAGCAGCCACCATTTAAAGAGTGCGTAATAGCTCACTGGTCGAGTGACTCTGCGCCGAAAATGTACCGGGGCTAAACGTATCACCGAAGCTGCGGACTGTTCTTCGAACAGTGGTAGGAGAGCGTTCTAAGGGCTGTGAAGCCAGACCGGAAGGACTGGTGGAGCGCTTAGAAGTGAGAATGCCGGTATGAGTAGCGAAAGAGGGGTGAGAATCCCCTCCACCGAATGCCTAAGGTTTCCTGAGGAAGGCTCGTCCGCTCAGGGTTAGTCGGGACCTAAGCCGAGGCCGAAAGGCGTAGGCGATGGACAACAGGTTGATATTCCTGTACCACCTCCTCACCATTTGAGCAATGGGGGGACGCAGGAGGATAGGGTAAGCGCGGT
>NZ_JALNTO010000028.1:0-4928 GCF_023161785.1 Bacillus sp. 2CMS4F | reverse complement strand
CTGTATCTAAAATACAATAAGCATCTAAAGAAACAAAAAAAGCTTGTAGAAAAAACATCGTTTTCTCTACAAGCTGACCATCTGCATTTGCAGATGGTTTTCGTATTATACAAGCTGTGTCTGCTTAGCTCTTGCCTGTTTCGCCGCTTCAACCATATTTTTTAAGGCTGCGACTGTTTCTTCCTGCTGTCTTGTTTTTAAACCGCAGTCAGGATTTACCCAGAAACGGTCAGTCGGACATACGGCAAGCGCATCAACGATAATGTTGTACATTTCCTCAGTTGACGGGACACGGGGACTGTGAATGTCATAAACACCAAGACCGAGCCCTTTCAAATACGGATGGTCTTTTAAGTAATCCAAAAATCCTCCGTGGCTTCTGCTGTGTTCGATCGTAATGACATCAGCGTCAAGATCATTGATCGTATCGACGATGTCTTCGAAGTTGCTGTAGCACATATGTGTATGAATTTGTGTTTCATTTTTCACGGAAGAGGTTGTTAATCTGAATGCTTCGGCAGCCCAAGTCAAATACTCATCCCAATCACGGGTTTTTAACGGAAGGCCTTCACGCAGGGCTGGCTCATCGACTTGAATGATTTGAATGCCCGCGTCTTCAAGCGCTTTTACTTCTTTGCGGAGGGCGAGTCCGATTTGGAACGCGATTTCTTTTCTCGAGATATCGTTCCGAGGGAAAGACCAATTTAAAATCGTAACAGGACCTGTCAGCATTCCTTTTACATGCTTGGATGTTAACGATTGAGCGTATACAGTATCTTTCACTGTCATCGGTTCAATAAACTCTACATCTCCATAAATGACCGGCGGGCGTACACAGCGTGAACCGTATGATTGAACCCAGGCGTACTTCGTAAAGGCGAAGCCGGCCAGCTTTTCACCAAAGTATTCAACCATGTCTGTCCGTTCGAATTCACCGTGAACAAGAACATCAAGATCCAATTCCTCCTGAATATCAATCCATCTTTTCGTCTCCGCATTGATAAAGTTTTGGTATTGTTCATCAGACCACTCGTTTTTCCGCCATTTTTGGCGTGCGCTGCGTACTTCAGCAGACTGCGGGAAGCTTCCGATTGTTGTTGTCGGCAAAAGCGGGAGTCCGAGAGATTCATTTTGCAGGGCTAAGCGTTCTTCAAACGGAATCGGACGCTTGAAGTCTTTATCGCTTAATTGTTCAAGCTCTTTCTTTTGTTCAGAATGGGCTCCTGTTGCAAATTGTTTGAGCGCTTTGATGTCCGCTTTCGCTTGCTGAATTTGTTCACTGATAGCGGCTTTGCCTGACACTAAGCCTTCTTTTAAAGCTGTCAGCTCTGCCAGTTTTTCTTTCGCGTAGGACAATCCGTTCAGCAGATCCTGTTCCAAATGCTCATCTGGGTGTTTCGCTACCGGAACATGAAGCAGGCTGCTGGAAGGCTGAATCCACAATTCATCAACCTGTGCAATGCTGAGGATATGAAGCACGGCATCCAGGCGTTCTTCAAGATCCGCTTTCCAAATGTTGCGTCCGTCTATGACACCGGCTGCCAGCACTTTATCTTTCGGAAAGCCGTGGGTCTTAAGCTGTTCCAGGTTTCTGCCTTTATCATGAACGAAATCAAGCCCGATGCCATGTACAGGATAAGAAATAAGCTCCTCATAAGCATCAACAGAATCGAAATACGTTTGCAAAAGCACATTCAAGGAAGAAAGCTCATTTGTGATGCTCTCGAATAACTCTTTTACGCCGCGTACATCCTCAGCTGAAGCGGTGACAAGCGCAGGTTCATCAATTTGAACCCATTTTACGCCTTCTTCTTCAAGCTCTTTTAAAAGCTGTACATATAACGGCACGAGACGTTTTTGAATTGCTTTTGCTTCAGATGGCTCGTAGCCTTTTGCGAGCGTGACGAACGTATAAGGGCCGACGATAACAGGTTTTGTTTCAACGCCGTACTCCTGTTTGATTCGTCGGTAATCTTCAAGCTGTTTGTTTCTTGTCAGGCGGAACTCTAGGCTCTCGTCATATTCAGGCACGATGTAATGGTAGTTTGTATTAAACCATTTTGTCATTTCACTTGATACGGCGTCTTTTATTCCGCGGGCGATGGCGAAGTATGTATCTGTACTGTCAGTCAGGTGTCTGAAGCGTTGCGGGATCCAGTTGAAACTGACCGCAGTGTCAAGAACATGATCATACTGTGTGAAATCAGAAACAGGCACAACATCAATCTGCTGGTCAATTTGCGTTTTCACTGCGGATAAGAATAATTCATCGATTTGCTTCAAAAACGTATCTTTATCGCTGTTTCCTTTCCAATACGCTTCAAGTGATTTTTTCCATTCTCTGTTCAGTCCGATTCTTGGAAATCCTAAATTTGATGTTTTGATTGTTGTCATTGTTTCTCCTCCTTTATATGTAAAACACTCTTGTTGACCCGCGGATACAGGCTGTTAAGAGGTTTTCTCACAACTAAAAAGCCTCTTTCCCATGAGAGAAAGAGGCTTTTTTGCAAAACATACAGCCTCTCTCATCTCTCAGAAACAATCTGATGGAATTAGCACCGTGCCTTAAGAGATATAAATCTCGGCGCGAAAATCAGTGCGCCCCATTTCACAATGGAATTACGGTCGGTTGCTGTTGGGGTCAAAAGGCCAATCCCTCGCCCAACTCTCGATAAGAGAAAATGTTATTAATTTTTTGAAAAGTTGAATCATTTGTTGGTAATCTTAACAGCAATTCAAATTCATTGTCAACAAAGATTTTGAAATTTTTTTTACAAATGACGGTATATATTATATGAGAAAAATAATATTATAGGGTCAGTAAATGTGACTGCTCTGCTTTCTCTGACAGCTCATCAGGAGCGGTTAAATACAGGAATCCATTCCCCGCCAATGTTTTTGCGATATCGAGCGGAAGTGTCCTGCGGATCAGCTGCGCATAAAGCTCAGATTCTGAAAGCTCTCTTTGAAAAGATTCTTCTTCAAAGCTTTTAATTAAAGCAAGCGCTCCGCTGACATGAGGGGCAGCCATTGAAGTGCCGGTAAGCTTCCCGTATTTCTTGTTGGGAAGAGTGGATAAAATGTTTTCACCAGGTGCAACAAGATCAATCTCTTTGTTAGCGTTTGAAAATTCTGACGATTCACGCGCTACTGAAACAGATCCAACCGCAATTACATCATTATACGCAGCAGGATAGGAAAGCTCCTCTGTGCGTTCGTCGCCGTCACCTTCATTTCCCGCAGCACAAACGACTAACACTCCGTTTTTGACGGCGTTTTTGACCGCTTCCTCCAGTTCAGGCACATCGCTCGGTCCGCCAAGGGACATTGAGATGATATCAGCTTTTTGCTCAACAGCATAGTTAATGCCGTTAATAATCCATTCGTACTTTCCGCTGCCGTTTTCACCGCCAAGCACCTTTACAATTAAAAGGCTTGCCTCAGGCGCAACCCCGGCGATGCCGCCGTTTGAATCGTTAGCCGCAATCGTTCCGGCAACATGTGTGCCGTGTCCGTTGTAGTCGGAAATGGCATCTTCCTTGCCGCCGTCATCATCTGTGAAATTCTTTCCGCCGATGATTTGGTTTTTCAAATCGGGATGGCTCGTATCGCAGCCGGTGTCCAATACAGCAATTTTTACGTCTTTGCCTTTAACCCCTTTTGCCCACACTTCTGGCGCCTTAATCACTTTAATACCCTCAGGAAGCTCGTTCACATCCATAATCTGCTCATTCGTCACATACGGGATCAAGCGGATTTCACCATTCATAAAAAAGCCCTCCTTTTTTATGCTTGCAAGTGGATACAAGGGTGTTATCTCACATTATATGAAATAAGCAGCCGCTCGGACAGAGTCGTTTGAAGCATTTTGAAAAAATAGGATACAATCCAATGGATTAGTAATTTTCAAAATAATGGATGTCTCTAGCGTGTATGGCTGGGATTCAGCTGTCAGTCAAGTTATAATAGAAGTTGGGAAAGGAGCAGTGTGATGAAACTGAATGAAAAAATATTTGCGTTTTTTTCTGAGCATGTAGAACAAATGGCCGAGGAATGGATTGACACAATGGAGGAAAGCGATCCGAATTCGATTTATGCCTTACATAATGCAACTGTAACCGAGGAGCTGAAAGAGCAGGACAGAGAGTTCTACCGGCATCTGAATTACATGTATGTTTTACCGGAAAAACAATTTCTCGATGAATTTCAACAATGGGTTATTGAACTGACGAATGATCAAAAACATCTTGATACCCCGGTGCAATACGTCATCCGTGAGTTTATGAGAAACCGAAGATTATATACGAAGTATTATGAGAAGTTCGCAGAAGAAAACGAGTCGGCATTTGGACCGGGAGAGAAACAAAAATGGGCCGATTTGATTGTGAAAGTTTTTGATTTTACCATTTATACATTCGTCGATCACGCTGAATCGAATGCAAAACAGCAATTAAATGCCCAGAGAGAAATGATACTGGAATTAAGCTCGCCTGTCATTACTCTGAGCAAAACGACAGCTCTGCTGCCGCTTGTCGGTGATATTGATACTGAACGGGCAAAGTTTATTCTTGAGAACACGCTTAATGCATGTGCGAAAAGACGCGTTGAGCATCTGTTGATCGATCTTTCAGGTGTCGTCGTTGTTGATACAATGGTGGCGCATCAAATCTTTAAACTGATTGAGGCGCTTACTTTAATCGGTGTCAGATCCACATTGTCTGGAATCAGACCAGAAATTGCGCAAACCGCTGTACAGCTTGGAATTGATTTTACGAACATTAATATTAAAACCAATCTTGCCCAAGCATTGAACTATCATCAATAATAAAAAAGCCGCTATTCAACATAGCGGCTCAGGCTGTCGAGAAAATCTCGACAGCCTTTATTTTTTCTTAAAATATCCATTCTCATGTAATAAAATAAAAGAA
>NZ_JALNTO010000027.1:0-8580 GCF_023161785.1 Bacillus sp. 2CMS4F | reverse complement strand
CTTCTGTTTGACTTCAATCGGATAACTCACTCTTGTTCCCATACAAAAAACACCTCCAAGTCTTATTTAAGGATAACAACTATCCGTTTTCAAACTTGAAGGTGTTTTTTTATTTGTCTCATCTTATGGGGTCAGTCCCTTTATGTGACGGGCTTTTTTGCGGTTGCACAGACTGAAAGCTCGGGTTTAATGTCTTTATATTGGATATCAATGTCTTTGAAGCCTGCCGCTTTCAGGTCAGCGAGCATCTGTTTACCGAACGATTCAGTTTTCTCGGGACAGGCATCTGCTTCCCGGGGCTGCATCGTAATGGCTGCTTTGCCGCCGGGTTTTAATGCTTGATAAATCTGTTTGATGCCTTCTTGCTGGTCTTTCCAAATCGTGTAGTTGTTAACGGAAATGACTTTATCGTAATACGCGGCGGGGAGGGGGAACGTTTCGATGCTGCTCTGTATCAGGCGAACACGGTCTGTTTTTAATCTGTGTGCAGCCAGCTTCAGCATAGTTTCTGATACATCAATCCCATGAATATGAACGCTCTTTTCGCGTTTTAGCATCTGCTTCATGCAGTATCCTGGTCCAAAACCGACTTCTAGAATGCGGTCTCCGCGTGTTAATCCAAGCTGATCTATTGTCCACTGATTCAGTGTTTTATTTTCAGCAGCCATGATGTATCCGGCAAGTATGCCGAACATCCCCTTCGGTCTGCTGAATTTTTTAGAAAGCATGTTAATCATTCAGCAACCTCCTTTTCACATCATTTTCCTCCTTGCGTTTCATGTGAAACATTTTTCTGATAAAGCATTCCGAAGGTGCTCATCCATGTTTACCCAGAGTATGCACGAGGTACACAACAAATAGACATGAAAAACAAAGGAGGAGAATCATCATGGCAAACTATCCGAAAGAACTGCCGGCACAAACCCAAAATCGCCAGCCGGGAATCGAAAGCGAAATGAATCCAAGTCCGGTATATGAGTACGAGCATTATAAAGGTGCGGATAAATTAAAAGGAAAAGTCGCACTCATTACAGGCGGTGACAGCGGAATCGGACGTGCGGTATCTGTCGCTTACGCAAAGGAAGGCGCTGACATCGCCATTGTATATAAGGATGAGCAGGGTGATGCTGAAGATACAAAAAAACGCGTGGAACAAGAAGGCGTGAAATGTCTTTTAATCTCCGGAGATGCAGGCGAAGAGGAGTTCTGTAATGAAGCGGTTGAAAAAACAGTCAATGAGCTCGGCCGTCTGGATATCCTTGTGAACAATGCCGGTGAGCAGCATCCGAAGGAAAGCATCAAAGATATTTCAAGCGAACAGCTTCACCGCACATTCAAAACAAACTTTTATTCACAATTTTATTTAACTAAAAAAGCAATTGATTATATGAAACCAGGCAGCGCGATCATCAATACGACTTCCATTAACCCTTATCGCGGTAATCCGACGCTGATTGATTATACGGCAACGAAAGGCGCGATCAATGCCTTTACAAGAACAATGGCGCAGGCACTTGTTAAAGACGGCATCCGTGTAAATGCGGTAGCGCCGGGACCAATCTGGACACCGTTAATTCCGTCTACATTCTCAGAAGATACAGTCGCTCAATTTGGGCAAAATACGCCGATGGGCCGTCCGGGTCAGCCTGTTGAGCATGTCGGCTGCTATGTGCTGCTGGCATCAGATGAATCATCCTATATGACAGGACAAACGCTGCATGTAAATGGCGGAGACTTTGTGACGACGTAAGAGGGAGTGAGGAAATGAGCATCACGAAAGAAGAAGTAAACAGCTACTATCAAAAAGCCGGTATTGTCTTAACGGATGATGAAGTAGAACAAATTCAGCTCATGGACTACGGCTTGGGAAAAGAACGAAAATCCGGGCTCCAGCTCTTTGTCTATGTGAATACAGACCGTTATTGTTCAAAGGAACTGGTGCTGTTTCCGGGACAGACTTGCCCGGAGCATCGCCATCCGCCGGTTGACGGGCAGGAAGGCAAGCAGGAGACCTTCCGCTGCCGCTACGGAAAAGTGTATCTTTATGTTGAAGGAGAAAAAACGCAGCTTCCAAAGGTTCTTCCTCCTCAAGAGGATAGAGAATACTATACAGTCTGGCATGAGATCGAGCTTGAACCCGGCGGGCAATATACAATTCCGCCGAACACGAAGCATTGGTTCCAGGCCGGGGAGGAAGGCGCAGTCGTAACGGAAATGTCTTCGACTAGCACAGACAAACACGATATCTTTACCGACCCTAGAATTTAAGGATGAGGCTTAAAAAGCCCATCCTTTTTTTATATTGAAAAAAACGGAAACACCGTTATAATGGGTAAAAAAGGAAAGAGGGCGAGGGAGATGTTCACCTGCAGTGTAAACGAGCACATTACCATCCGGTTATTGGAGCCAAAGGATGCGGATCGGCTGGCAGCGATTATTCATGAGAACCAACAGCGAATCAGTGAATGGCTATTCTGGGCTGAAAATCCAAGTGATGCCGAAACGTACAGGGAAACCCTCATTCCCGATTGGCGGCGTCAGTATGCTGACCTGAACGGAATCGAAGCGGGGATTCTGTATGACGGCAGCTTGTGCGGCATGATTGGCCTGCATAACCTTGACCAAGTGAATAAAAAAGCGGAGATTGGCTATTGGATTGACGGGGAATACGAAGGAAAAGGCATTATCACTGCCGCCTGCCGGGCACTCATCACATATGCTTTTCAGGACCTGGAATTGAATCGGGTGGCCATCTGCGCGGCTGCCGGAAATCACAAAAGCAGAGCGATCCCGGAGCGCCTCGGCTTTCAAGAGGAAAGAACAGCAAGGGAAGGCATATTCATTAAAGGCAAGTTCCACGACCTCGTCTATTACAGTCTGTTAAAGCGTGAATGGGAAGCAGAAAAATAAAGAGCGCATTTTCTTGTTTAAATCGTTCCCAGATGTGGAAAAGTAACAGCGGAGACGTTAAAAAGGAGTGATTCGAGATGAATCAGCAAGATATTAAACAAAAAGTGCTTGATGTTCTAGATCACCATAAAGTAGGTTCGCTCGCAACGGTTCAAAAGGGCAAACCGCATTCCCGCTACATGACTTTCTTCCATGACGGGCTGACGATTTATACACCGACAAGCAAAGAAACTCATAAAGCTGAAGAAATTGAGAATAACCCTAATGTGCACATTTTATTAGGCTATGATTGTGAAGGCTTTGGCGATGCGTATGTCGAAGTCACAGGAAAAGCAAAAATAAACAATTCATCAGAATTGAAAGACAAAATCTGGAGTTCTAAATTGGAGCGCTGGTTCGACGGCAAGGATGACCCGAACCTGGTGATTCTTGAAATCGAACCGGAAGATATCAGGCTAATGAATGCGGGAGAGAAAACACCAGTCTCATTCGAATTATAATAAAAGTTTGTATTTGCAGGGGCGATATGTTATCATGAATAGCTAAGCAAGAAAAATAAGCAAATAAAAAAGAAAGTAAACTTCTTTTTTCTGTTTTGAGAGAGAAGCTTTTACCGCTTCACAAGCAGCAAACCAGCTGCCCTTATTCTTTTCCTTCATAACAAATCGCCCCTAACGATGAGATGGAAAAAAGACTTTTTTGTTTTACAATTCACACCGGCGCGGCTTCGGAGCCGCAGTGACGATTGAGAGGTAGGGCTTTCGTTGTCTTGTGTTCAAGAAATTTCCATGGTGTTTACTTTCCAGAATGATTCTTCGGAACAATGCTACATGAATCGAACCCGCCCGAGTCGGCGGATAATATAATCTTTATTTGCGTATAGAAAAGAATAAGACAAACCGCTCGGCGTAAGCCGGCGGTTTTTTATTGTGAAAAAAACAAATCACACATGAAACTTCTCGTTGTTTCCTTCAGTCTTATCACTAGGATGAAACTGGAGGAAAGAATACCGTGCATGTCATTACAACACAAGTCGTTTTTATTTTCTGTTTTTTGTTATTGATTCACTCAATAGAGACCCTTGCCTATGCCACAAGGCTTTCAGGGGCCCGGGTAGGATTTATCGCATCCGCGCTTTCCTTGTTTAATGTTATGGTAATCGTGTCAAGAATGTCGAACATGGTGCAGCAGCCCTTCACGGGGCGCTTAATTGACGATGCCGGAAAAAACGCGCTGGCGCTCGTAGGCGAGCAGTTCCGGTTCCTGATCTTTGGCTCGACGGTTGGGACTATTGTGGGCATTATCCTGCTCCCGTCGTTTGTCGCCCTGTTTTCACGTGCGATCATCCACTTGGCGGGCGGGGGCGGCTCCGTTTTACAAGTCTTTCGGAAAGGATTTTCTAAGAATGGATGTAAAAATGCCTGCTCCTATTTGCGTCTGCCGTCTGCTTCGTATTTGAAGGGATTTCACATGCGCTTGATTCCAAAACGGCTGTTTGTCATCAACATGCTGATCACGTCCATTTATACAATTGGCGTGCTCTCCGCATTGTACGCAGGGCTGCTCGCACCCGAGCGAAGCACGACGGCGGTTATGGCATCCGGCTTAATCAACGGGATTGCGACGATGCTGCTGGCCATTTTTGTTGATCCGAAAGTGTCTGTTCTTGCCGATGATGTGGCAAAAGGAAAACGAAGCTATATTTATTTGAAATGGACCTCTGTGACAATGGTGACGTCAAGGGTGGCGGGCACACTCCTTGCCCAGCTTATGTTTATCCCTGGCGCATATTATATCGCGTGGCTGACAAAATGGTTTTGATAGCGAAAAGCTGACCCTGTAAAAGGTCAGCTTTTTATTTATTCGGCGATGTTTCCCATAGAGATGGCGATTCGGTTCCAGCTGTTAATCTGATTAATGATGAGGATTAAATCAACATATTCTTTTTCATTATAAAATTTACGCACCTCTTGATAAACATCATCAGGCACACGCTTGTTAGAAATAAAAGTGACATGCTCCGTCAGCAATAATGCTGCTTTTTCTTCAGGTGTATAAAAACTGCACTCTTCCCAAGCGTTTAATCCGTAAATGCGCTGTTCGGTTTCTCCCATTTTTCGGGCATCTTTCGTATGAATGTTAATGCAGTAGGCGCAGCCGTTTAATTGTGATGCTCTTATTTTCATTAGCTCTCTTGTTGTCCGGTTAATGCCGGATGTTTTCGTGTATGCCTCCATATTCATCATGATATGTAACCCATCAGGTGCTATTTGGTCGTAGGGAATCCTTTTGGTCATCATTCCATCTCCTTTCCCTGCTGTATCATTATGACATGATGATGGGGTTAAAAAAGAAAACAGCCTGAAGCAGATCCAAGCTGTTTTTCTTAACAGTGCGGCGCACAGCATGCCGCTTTATCGTTTATTTAAAGTTTCTTAATCCGCGGTCGTACAAAAAGTTTCCGAATGGGACGAATGCGGCGACGAAACCGGCGGCTGACCATTTCAGCGACCATTTCACAGAGAACGTCACATAGGCCAACACAAGCAAATACAAAATAAACAATCCGCCGTGAACAGAACCGACAATTGTTACCGCAAGCGAAAGGCCTGCCCAATATTTGAGCGGCATGGCGACGAAAAGCAGGATTAAGAGTGACATTCCTTCAATAAAACCCATCGTGCGAAGTCTTCCGATCGGCGTTTGCAGCATAAATCGCCCTCCTTGTGGACACGTTTTCAACTATACTATAAACAATCCGGCGGGCATATATGACAAGTTTGAGAAAATGTTCGGAAAACATTCATATTTAAAAAATCTATCTTGGGCCTCAGTCTTGTCATTTACACAAATTCCCGAGATAATGTGAACAAAAATAAAAGAAGGATGTTGATATGAAACTTGACCAAATTGATTTGAATATCATTGCGGAACTGAAAAAAGACAGCCGTTTGTCCATGAGGGAGTTAGGAAGGAAAATTAAGCTGTCCCCGCCATCGGTCACCGAACGGGTGAGACAGCTGGAATCGTTTGGCATCATTAAGCAATATACGCTGGAGGTTGATCAGAAAAAACTTGGCCTTCCAGTTTCCTGTATTGTCGAGGCAACTGTCAAAAACGGGGATTACGATCGATTCAAAAGCTACATTCAAACGCTGCCGAATATTGAATTTTGCTACCGGATTGCGGGAGCGGCCTGCTATATACTGAAAATCAACGCGGAGAGCCTTGAAGCAGTAGAAGCTTTCATCAACAAAACAACGCCTTACGCCCAAACCGTCACTCACGTCATTTTCTCAGAAATTGACACGAAAAACGGGCGCGGTTAGAGAGTGCTTGTTCAAGTCTGTTATAATAAAAGGATGAGCGTGAAAGAAAGAGAAGTGATCAAGCATGTCAAAAACAGTTGTATTAGCTGAAAAACCTTCAGTCGGCCGCGATTTGGCCCGGGTGCTGAAGTGCCATAAAAAAGGGAACGGTTATCTCGAAGGAGATCAATATATTGTCACATGGGCTTTAGGCCATTTGGTGACACTTGCTGATCCGGAAGGCTACGGAAAAGAATTTCAATCATGGCGGCTTGAGGATCTGCCGATTATCCCCGAACCGCTAAAGCTTGTTGTTATCAAAAAAACCGGAAAGCAGTTCAATGCGGTAAAAGCGCAGCTTACCCGCAAAGATGTCAATCAGATCGTCATCGCCACTGATGCCGGCCGGGAAGGTGAGCTCGTCGCACGCTGGATCATTGAAAAAGCGAACGTCCGCAAACCGATCAAACGGCTGTGGATTTCATCTGTAACGGACAAAGCGATCAAGGAAGGTTTTCAAAAGCTGCGCAGCGGCAAAGAGTATGAAAATCTGTACCACTCAGCCGTTGCCAGAGCAGAAGCGGATTGGATTGTCGGCATAAACGCGACCCGTGCGCTCACCACAAAATTCAATGCCCAGCTTTCATGCGGACGCGTGCAGACGCCGACGCTAGCCATGATTGCCAAGCGCGAGGCGGACATCCAAGCCTTTAAGCCTGTTCCGTATTACGGCATTCGCGCAGCAGTCGATGGAATGACGCTGACGTGGCAGGACAAAAAATCGAAGCAGACGAGAACATTCGATCAAGGCGTGACAAGCCGTTTGCTAAAAGAACTTGATGGAAAACAGGCGGTGGTCGCTGAACTGAAAAAAACAGCGAAAAAAAGCTTTGCTCCTGCGCTTTACGACTTGACGGAACTCCAGCGGGACGCCCACAAACGCTTCGGATTTTCCGCCAAAGAAACGCTCTCAGTTCTGCAGAAGTTGTATGAGCAGCACAAGCTTGTCACATATCCGCGGACAGACTCACGGTTTTTATCCAGTGACATTGTTCCAACCTTAAAAGACCGGCTGGAGGGCATGGAAGTGAAACCGTATGCCCAATATGTCAATCAAATTAAAAAACGCGGCATCAAATCGCACAAAGGCTACGTCAATGATGCTAAGGTGTCAGACCACCATGCGATTATCCCGACTGAAGAGCCGCTTGTTCTCAGCAGTCTCAGCGATAAAGAACGCAAGCTGTATGACCTGATTGCCAAACGTTTCTTAGCTGTGCTGATGCCGGCTTTCGAATATGAAGAAACAAAGGTCATGGCAGAAATCGGCGGAGAAACCTTTACGGCGAAGGGAAAAACCGTACAGTTACAAGGCTGGAAAGCCGTTTATGATATGGCTGACGAGGATGACGAGCAGGAGGACGACAGAGATCAGACGCTGCCGGCTCTGCAAAAAGGCGCCTCGCTCACTGTCCGCACATTAACTGAAACAAGCGGACAAACCAAACCGCCGGCCCGTTTTAATGAAGGGACGCTGCTGTCAGCTATGGAGAACCCAAGCGCCTTTATGCAGGGAGAAGAAAAAGACCTTGTCAAAACGCTCGGCGAAACAGGCGGTCTCGGCACGGTTGCAACGCGTGCCGATATTATCGAAAAACTGTTCAACAGCTTTTTAATTGAGAAAAAAGACAAAGACATTTTTATCACCTCAAAAGGAAAACAGCTCCTGCAGCTCGTTCCTGAGGATTTGAAATCACCTGCCTTAACGGCAGAGTGGGAACAAAAGCTGTCCGCCATTGCGGCCGGAAAATTAAAATCCGCTGTCTTTATTAAAGACATGAAGGCTTATGCTAAGCAAACGGTAACAGAAATTAAAAACAGCAGCCAAACCTTCAGACATGATAACATCACGGGAACGGCATGTCCGGAGTGCGGCAAAATGATGCTGAAGGTAAACGGCAAGCGCGGCACCATGCTCGTGTGCCAAGACCGGGAATGCGGAAGCAGAAAAACGATCGCCAGAAAAACAAACGCGCGCTGCCCGAACTGCCATAAAAGAATGGAGCTTCGCGGCCAAGGAGAAGGCCAGACCTTCGCGTGTGTTTGCGGGCACCGTGAGAAGCTTTCTGTATTTGAAAAACGGAAAAACAAAGACAAAGGGCGCGCTACAAAGCGGGACGTCTCTTCTTATATGAAAAAACAAAATAAAGACGAACCGATTAACAATGCGCTGGCGGAACAGCTGAAGAAACTCGGTTTGGATCAATAAAAAGAAACCTGTGCAATGGGACTGACCCCTGTTTTTGAGACAGGGATCAAAACACCTTTTATACAGCCAATTGCCGATAGCTTATCGGTGATT
>NZ_JALNTO010000026.1:0-15541 GCF_023161785.1 Bacillus sp. 2CMS4F | reverse complement strand
ATCAAACTCTCCGATAAAGTAGTTTGACTGACTACGCACATCGCTGTGCGATTTTATAATAAAACTTGAATTAACAGGTACGTTTTGTCTTGTTTAGTTTTCAAAGAACTTTGTTGCCGCTCTTTAAGCGACTTTATAATCATAACATTTTACGCCGTTTCCGTCAACAATTTTTTTCGTAATTTCTTTAAAAAGCTTATCCGTCATCAGCGACGTATATTAGAATAACACCCTTACGTCTTAAAGTCAACATATAACATGAATTAAATAATAAAATGCTTAATCACTACTAATGCTGCTATTCCCGGTATGCCCAAGATTCCGCTTATGGCTGTTGTGACAATATTAATCGGCACATGGATGCCGAGGCTGCCTCCGAACATGTTCACACATACCAGCAACAAAGCACCCGCTACACATTTAACAGCAGTTATACCAATCCACTTTAAAGGCTTTGCAGGCGAACCTGATAAAAATAGAAGAACAACTAGTCCTAAAATAATCCCTATAATAAAAATAGGCTCCATGAATCTTCTCATCCCCTTCACTTGTTCTAGTACAAGCTTATGAGAAGATCCAGGAGTTTAGACCACTTACTTCCACCGGCTGATTTTCAAATTCCTCTGTTTCGCTTCCCTCAAGTAAAAAAAATACTTTGCTTCAGCTACCTTCAGCTCGCATAAAACCTCAGCTGATGGTTCAAGGCTTTTTTCAACCAGCTTCTTTTGCCTGTTCCACTCTTCCTTTTGCTTAAAAAGCTGCTCGATTAGTTTTTCATCAAACTCTCTTCTCAATGTTTTCTTGCGAAGAAAACCCATGGATCGCTTTTTCCTCCCTTACAATTCACGTCTTCCTTCAAGTGCCTTAGAAAGAGTGACCTCATCAGCATATTCCAAGTCACCGCCGACGGGCAGTCCGTGGGCAATACGGGAGAGCTTAATACCAGATGGCTTCAAGAGCCTTGATATATACATCGCTGTTGCTTCCCCTTCTATATTAGGGTTTGTTGCGAGAATCACTTCTGTCACTTGATCATCCTGTAATCGTTTTAACAATTCTGGTATTTTTATATCCTCTGGTCCGATGCCGTCCATTGGAGAAATGGCGCCGTGGAGAACATGATACTGGCCGTTGTATTCTTTCATTTTCTCCATAGCAATAACATCCTTAGGGTCTTGCACAACACAGATAATGGACTTATCCCTTCGTGAATCTTCACATATATAACAAGGGTCCTGATCTGTAATATGCCCGCAAACTGAGCAATATGTCAGATTGCGTTTCGCATTCACCAACGCTTTCGCAAAATCTAATACCACATCTTCTTTCATACCTAGAACAAAAAAAGCCAGACGGACCGCTGTTTTCGGTCCGATCCCTGGCAATTTCATAAAGCTGTCGATCAGCTTTGATATTGGTTCAGGATATTGCATTTTCTTTTATCCCCCTAGAACAAACCTGGCATGTTCATTCCTTTTGTAAATTGACCCATTGTTTCGTTTGTGATCTCGTCAACTTTTTTCAAGGCTTCATTCGTTGCAGCAAGCACTAAGTCCTGGAGCATTTCGATATCTTCCGGGTCAACTACATCTTCTTTAATGATGACATCCAGAATTTCTTTTTGGCCGTTTGCTTTAACTGTTACCATACCGCCGCCTGCAGTTCCTTCAACTACCTGTTCTGCAAGCTCTTCTTGAGCCTTGGCCATATCTTTTTGCATTTTTTGCATTTGTTTCATCATTTTTTGCATATTTCCCATTCCGCCACGCATATTATCCACTCTCTTTCATTTTGTTAGTCTTTTATTTCAATTAAATCCGCTCCGACAAGCTTTTTCGCTTCTGCAATAAGCGGGTCTTCTTCAGCCGGCTCATTTGATCCTTCATTTTCCTGCTGATGATCTACTAAAAATTCTTCTCTTATTTTACCCCATTGTACTTCTGGAACGCCAATCAAATCCATTCTTTTTCCGAGCATAGATTCTAAAATCTGTTCAAGATTAGTCCGGACACCATTGTTATCCTCGGCGACCATTTTACAATGTATTTCATATTTGAATTTCAGTACAAATGCCGAAGAAGCGGCAGCCACAGGTTCACTGTCATTCAGCAGCGCAGCATGTGATACTTTATTTTGCTGTTTCAGGTGAGCCAGAAGCTTGCCCCAGCTGCTTCTGAGCTGATCAAGGTCCGTCCTCGTTGCTTCTTTCAAAATTTCATGAATTCTGCCTACCGGCGCTTTGTAATTGGATTTCCCGCCTTTTGGCGCACGCGGCGCTTCTTTTTTCGGACTTTCCGCCGCTGCTTTTACGCCGGTTGTTTTGAGCCGTTCTACTTCTTGCTCAAGCTGCTGGATCTTTTTCATCAGCATATTAACTTCAGGCAGATCTGAAGCAGCTGGTTGATGAGACGTTTGGCAAATCTTCACCACAGCCACTTCAAAGAAGATACGGGGATGGTTCGTCCATTTCATTTCCTGGTGGCTCTTGTTCAGGATATCAATCATTTCATATATCGCCTGGGTCGGAATTTGTTCACTCAATTCACGGAACGTTTCATCGACTTTTACTTTTTCCAGTACACCCTCTAAGCCAGGAGCTGTTTTGAACAGCAGCATGTCCCTGAAATAGAAAATCATATCTTCTATCAGCTTCGCCGGGTCTTTCCCTTGCTGAAGCAGCTCATTCAATGTTTCCAAAGCTTCAGAAACATGTTTTTCATGCAGAGATTGCGCAAGCTTTCCTATATATAATTGAGAAACTGCTCCGGTAATCAGAAGCGCATCATCAACTTTTAGCTCTTCGCCGCTGAATGAGACTGCCTGATCAAGAAGGCTCAAAGCATCCCTCATACCGCCATCTGCAGCACTCGCAATAATGTCGAGCGCCCCTTCTTCAACCTGCAGCTCTTCAGCATCAACTATTTTGTTCATACGTCCGACAATCGCTTGGGATGTAATTCGCTTGAAGTCAAAACGCTGACATCTGGAGATAATGGTTAAAGGAATTTTGTGCGGTTCTGTCGTTGCTAAAATGAAAATACAATGCTCAGGCGGCTCTTCTAATGTTTTTAATAACGCATTGAAGGCGCCGATAGAAAGCATATGCACCTCATCTATGATATATACCTTATATGTGACGGCCGATGGGGCAAACTTCACTTTGTCGCGGATGTCACGAATTTCATCAACACCATTGTTAGAAGCGGCGTCAATTTCTATGACATCGGATATGGACCCGTTTGTTATCCCTTTACAGGCTGCACATTCGTTGCATGGCTCATCAACAGGAGCGTGTTCACAGTTGACAGCTTTGGCAAATATTTTGGCCGCGCTGGTTTTTCCCGTACCCCTTGGCCCGGAAAACAGATAAGCATGAGAAAATTTCTTTTGCAAAAGGGCATTTTGAAGCGTTTTTGTAATGTGCTCTTGTCCGACCACATCTTCAAAGCGCTGAGGCCTGAATACTCGATATAAAGCTTGGTAACTCACGGGTGCGCCCTCCTCCGTTATTCATCATTCCCATTATACATGAACCGTGTATCGATTCCAAAAGCTCTTTTACATAACAAAAAACTCACCTAATATTAGGTGAGTTTGAAAATTTGATGATTGATTTACCGTGCACCTTCTGTCGATTCGCTACCCTAAGCGTTACTTAAGCAGTTAGCTCGGCCCAGGCAACCCTGCGGCACATGAGAGGTTTCACTTAATGCTGCTTCCTTCCGGACCTGACATGGTTCATGAATTCCCATTGCGCAGGACCCAAACGTCAACACCACTTACTTAAGGCAGACCTTAAAGTAAACGAACCTCGAGAAGGGATTCGGCCCCGCTAGAGCGGATTGCGGGTACAGGGCACCGCTACCTCCCCGCTTAGCACGGCAAAATAAATATCAAATTTTATGTCGCATCTATGACGATGCACACATAAGTATATCCTTTCCCCCTAAAAATTGCAACCTTACTACTCAGACAAGTTTTTCCTAGAAGCTTTCTTCTTTTTTCTCAGATCTCTGAAAAACGCACTGAGCATTCCTCCACATTCCTCCTCCAGCACACCGCTCACCACTTCAGCCTGATGATTAAAGCGTTCTTCCTGAAGAAGGTTCATTAACGTGCCTGAACAGCCTCCTTTTGGATCAAATGCGCCAAATACCACTTTCTCCACGCGTGAAAGCACGACGGCTCCGGCACACATCGGACAAGGCTCAAGGGTAACGTAAAGTGTTGCGCCTTCCAGTCTCCATGTTCCAAGTGACTTGCACGCTTCATCAATCACAAGCATTTCCGCATGAGCGATAGACCGCTGCTCTGTTTCTCTTAAATTGTGCGCACGTGCCACGATTTTATCATTCACAACAAGCACGGCCCCGATCGGCACCTCGCCTTTCGCTTCAGCTTTTTTCGCTTCTTTTATTGCTTCTTTCATATAAAGTTCATCTTGATTCATCAGATTAGCTCTCTTTTCAAAGTTTTTTCCTTACCTAAAAAGGCTACATATTAACTATAACTTAAACAGAAAGGAGACTGTCGATGTCTAAAGCAGACACAGCTCTTCTCATTGTAGACATGATCAATAATTTTGAATTTGATATGGGAGAAAGTCTCGCCAACAAAACAGAAAAAATCGTTCCTCACATTTTATCATTAAAAAAGCACGCAAGACAAAATGACTGGCCGATTATATACATTAATGATCATTACGGGCTTTGGCAAGCGGATATCCAAAATATCCAGCAAGAATGTGAAAACGAGAAAAGCAAGGCCATTATCGAAAAGATATCGCCCGAGGATGCCGACTATTTTTTAATCAAGCCGAAACACTCCGCTTTTTATGAAACAGCCCTCCATACCCTCCTGACTGAATTACAGGTGAAACGCATTGTCTTAACAGGGATAGCGGGAAATATATGCGTGCTGTTTACTGCTAATGATGCTTACATGAGAGAATACAGCATTACAATACCTAAGGACTGCATTGCTTCTAACAGCGATAAGGACAATGAATTCGCTCTAACCATGATGGAAAATGTTCTTTTCGCAGAAATTACAACGGAAGAACAAATTACAGAAAAACAAACATGATTAGCGCTTTCCTTTCATACATTGTAGCGATATGAAAGGAGGCGTTTTTCATTCAAATTTATGTGGTGAAACAAGGCGACACTCTTTCTGCTATCGCTTCACAATACAGAACAACTGCAAACGAAATCACAGAAACGAATGAAATACCGAATCCCGATAGCCTTGTTGTCGGACAAACCATTGTCATTCCAATAGCTGGCCAGTTTTATGATGTTCAACAAGGTGATACCCTGACATCCATCGCACAGCAATTTAATACAACAGCAGCTGAGCTTGCCAGGGTGAACCGCATCCAGTTAAATACCGTACTGCAGATTGGTTTCCGTTTATACATTCCTCCAGTTCCAAAAAGAGACATCGAATCAAGCGCTTATTTGGAGCCCCGCGGAAATCAAGTCAGCGAAAATCTCCAGCAGGCGGCCAGAGAAGCATCACCCTACTTAACGTACCTTGGGGCATTCAGTTTCCAGGCACAGCGTGATGGAACCTTAGTCGCACCGCCTTTAACGAATTTAAGAAGCATTGCAGAGAATCAAGGCACGACACTGATGATGATTATAACGAACCTAGAAAACCAGGCATTCAGCGATGAGCTCGGCCGGATCCTTTTGAACGACGATACTGTGAAAAGAAGACTTTTGAATGAAATAGTCGAGAATGCCAGAAGATATGGCTTCCGCGCTATTCATTTTGACTTTGAATACTTACGGCCCCAGGACAGGGAGGCATATAATCAATTTCTCCGCGAGGCAAGGGATCTTTTTCATCAAGAAGGCTTTGAAATTTCTACGGCGCTTGCCCCTAAAACAAGCGCAACACAGCAGGGCAGATGGTACGAAGCCCATGATTACAGAGCACACGGCCAAATTGTAGACTTTGTTGTCCTCATGACATATGAATGGGGATACAGCGGCGGACCCGCTCAAGCCGTTTCTCCAATAGGACCTGTTCGGAACGTCATTGAATATGCTTTAACCGAAATGCCCGCCAATAAAATTGTCATGGGGCAGAATTTATATGGATATGACTGGACACTGCCATATACAGCAGGAGGAACTCCGGCAAGAGCAATAAGCCCTCAGCAAGCCATTGTCATAGCTGAGCAAAACAATGCCGACATCCAGTATGACCAAACTGCCCAAGCCCCCTTCTTCCGCTATACTGATGCAGAAAACAAAAGGCACGAGGTATGGTTTGAAGACGCCCGTTCGATTCAGGCCAAATTCAATCTGATTAAAGAGCTTAATTTAAGAGGGATCAGCTACTGGAAGCTGGGGCTTTCCTTTCCTCAAAACTGGCTGCTGCTTTCTGATCAATTTCAAGTTGTCAAAAAGACGTTCCGTTAATTTGGAAACGTCTTTTTTTCATAGGGGAATCCAAGGGTTGTGATACAATATGAAGGTCAGCAATTGACGGACGTTTTTTAGAAATAAGGAGGATTCCAATGAATACAGCCCCTTTTATCGCAGTTGAAGGTCCTATCGGGGCAGGAAAAACAACGCTCGCGACGATGCTTTCACAAGAGCTTGGATTCCCTATGATCAGTGAGATTGTTGAGGATAACCCATACCTTGATAAGTTTTATGACAACATAGAGGAATGGAGCTTCCAGCTTGAGATGTTTTTTCTTTGTCACAGGTACAAACAGCTTGAGGATACCAGCCATCACTTTTTAAATGAAGGACAGCCTGTGATAGCTGATTACCACATTTATAAAAATGTGATTTTTGCGGAACGAACGCTGTCTGAACAGCAGCTCAACAAATACAGAAAGATTTTTCATCTTCTTACCGATGATCTTCCAAAACCAAATTTCATCATTTACATAAAGGCAAGTCTGCCCACATTGTTACACCGCATTGAAAAACGCGGGCGTCCCTTTGAGAAAAAAATTGAAACAAGCTATTTGGAACAGCTGATCGCAGATTATGACATCGCCATCAAGCAGCTGCAGGAAGCAGACCCATATCTTACGGTGTTAACAATAGATGGCGATTCAGAGGATTTCGTTTTGAATAAGAGCGATTTTGAACGTATTGCCGCCCATGTAAAGGAGCTTATAAAATGAAGGAACATCATATCCCTAAGAATTCAATCATTACAGTAGCAGGAACAGTAGGTGTCGGAAAATCTACCTTAACAAGAGCATTGGCTAAACGGCTTGGCTTTAAAACCTCTCTTGAGGAAGTCGATCATAACCCATACTTAGAAAAATTCTATCATGATTTTGAACGCTGGAGCTTCCATCTGCAAATCTACTTCTTAGCTGAACGATTCAAAGAACAGAAAAATATTTTTGAATCCGGCGGGGGGTTTGTACAGGATCGTTCTATTTATGAGGATACTGGGATTTTTGCGAAAATGCACGCTGACAAAGGGACGATGTCAAAGATTGATTATAAAACCTATACAAGCCTGTTTGAAGCAATGGTCATGACACCGTATTTCCCGCATCCTGATGTGCTGATCTATTTAGAAGGCGATCTGGAAAACATATTAGCCCGGATTGAAGAACGCGGACGTGAAATGGAGCTTCAAACAGATCGGTCTTATTGGGAAGAAATGCACACGCGTTACGAAAACTGGATCAGCGGTTTTAACGCCTGCCCTGTCCTGAAAATCCGTATTGAGGATTATGACTTGAAGAATGATGAAAGTTCTATCGAGAACATTGTTGATCAAATCGCAACTGTCATTCATGAAACGAAAAAAAAGTGAATCTCATGACCTGAGATTCACTTTTTTATGATATTAAAAAATCCGTTGCGAACGACGCAACGGACAAAACAATCTCCAATATATGCTTGAGTTTCATTAGAATTAAAATCAATATGGCGGAGGAAGAGGGATTCGAACCCCCGCGGGCTTTGACACCCCTGTCGGTTTTCAAGACCGATCCCTTCAGCCGGACTTGGGTATTCCTCCGTATCGACAAGACTTACTATATCATGAATGTTTTATGATGGTCAAGCATTTTTAAAAACTTTTTTTGTTTTCATGAAAATGTTTAATTCAAATAGCGAAAAGGCGTGCCTTATCAGGCACACCTTCTCCGCATTACGCTTTGATGACTTCTCTATTTCCCATATAAGGACGAAGCACTTTTGGTATAATGACGCTTCCGTCTTCCTGCTGATAATTTTCTAAAATAGCGGCAACTGTTCTTCCGACTGCCAAACCTGAGCCGTTCAATGTGTGTACATGCTCTGGTTTGCCTTTCGCTTCACGTCTGAAACGAATGTTCGCACGTCTGGCTTGGAACGCTTCGAAGTTGCTGCAAGAAGAAATTTCACGATATGTGTCTTGGCTCGGAATCCAAACTTCTATATCGTATTTTTTCGCAGCCGTAAATCCTAAATCTCCCGTACACATGCTCATTACACGGTATGGAAGTTCCAACAGCTGGAGCACACGCTCAGCCTGGTTTGTTAGTTTTTCTAACTCATCATAAGAATCTTCCGGCTTTACAAACTTCACAAGCTCCACTTTATTAAACTGGTGCTGACGGATTAATCCGCGTGTATCGCGCCCTGCTGAACCAGCTTCTGAACGGAAGCAGGCACTGAATGCCGCATAATTCATCGGAAGGCTGTCACCTGACAGAATTTCATCCCGATGCATATTTGTGATCGGCACTTCAGCAGTCGGAATCAAGAAGTAATCCTCTTCTCTGATTTTAAACGCATCCTCTTCGAACTTTGGAAGCTGTCCTGTTCCCGTCATGCTTGCGCGATTTACCATATAAGGCGGGATGACCTCAGTATAGTTATACTCATCCACATGAAGGTCAAGCATAAAGTTATAAAGCGCACGCTCCAAACGAGCACCTAAGCCTTTATAAAACACGAAGCGGCTTCCTGTTACCTTCGCAGCACGTTCAAAATCAAGAATGCCGAGCTCATCAGCAATATCCCAATGCGGTTTTGGCTCATGTGCAAATGAAGGTGTTTCGCCCCATTTCCGGATTTCTACGTTATCATCTTCCGTTTCACCGACTGGCACTGATTCATGCGGAATATTCGGGATTGAAAGAAGAATGGTCTCAAGCGCAGATTCTACTGTTCTTAATTCTTCATCAAGTTTTTTAATTTCCTCGCCGACTTCACGCATTTCTTTAATGATGTGATCCGCGTCTTTTTTCTCGCGTTTCAAAGCGGCTACCTGCTGGGATACTTCATTCCGTTTTCCTTTTAGCTCTTCTACTTTTCCGATAAGCTCTCTTCTTTTATCATCAAGCTCCTCGAACTTATCAAAATCTGTTAAGTCTTCGCCTTTGTGTACAAGCTTTGCTTTAATTTCTTGAAAATTTGCTCTCAGCATTTTCGTATCAAGCATGCGAAACACTCCTTTTTTCATTAAATTCATTGAATTATCGAAAATAAAAAGAGCCCTCATCCCCATGAAAGGGACGAGAGCTCTCGCGTTGCCACCCTGATTGAAAACAAGCCATAGACTTGTTTTCCGCTTTCACACATAACGGTTATCCCGTAAATGCCTACTTCATTCAGCATTTCGCTCAAGGATGGATTCAGACAGCATCTTTCACCGATTCGCACCAACCATCGGCTCTCTTAGAAAGAGAGGCTTCCTACTAGTTCCTATCAACGCTTTTCGATCTTTATTTGTGTTTATAATGTACTATAAGTTTCCACAGCTTTCAACTGTTTTATACAAGGGCTTTCTGCTTGTATTCCTCGACCATTTGAACGAAAAGCTTTGTCACTCGATGATCCTCTGTCAGCTCCGGATGGAACGAACAGCCCAAGAAATTACCCTGTTTAGCCGCAACAATGCGTCCGTTATGCTCAGAAAGCACTTCAACATTTTCACCGGCTTCCAAGATATGCGGCGCACGGATGAATACACCAGTGAAGGGTTCGTCCAGCCCTTTAATTGTTAAATCAGCTTCAAAGCTGTCAACCTGCCGGCCAAACGAATTCCGTTCAACAACTACATTCAGCAAACCTAAATGAGCGTTATCTGAACCGGCAATTTCCTTTGCTAAAATAATTAAACCGGCACATGTCCCAAACATCGGTTTTCCCTGAGCAGCAAACTCACGCAATGGCTCCATGAATTGATACGTATCAATTAAACGGCGCATTGTCGTGCTTTCTCCGCCCGGCAAAATTAAACCATCGATTTCGTTTAGCTGCTCTGGGCGTTTAATAACAAGTCCAGCTGCACCGCATGCTTCAATTGCATGGATATGCTCTCTTACTGCTCCTTGAAGTCCTAGTACACCTATTGTTAACATGTCGCAGCTCTCCTATATTCTTACCAGCCGCGTTCTTGCATACGCTGTTCTGGAAGTAAATTTGAGATTTCGATCCCTTTCATTGCAGTTCCAAGCTCTTTTGAAAGCTCTGCAATCAATTTATAATCAGTGAAGTGAGTTGTCGCTTCTACAATTGCTTTTGCGAATTTTGCAGGATTGTCTGATTTGAAGATACCAGAACCAACAAATACACCGTCAGCGCCAAGCTGCATCATAAGTGCCGCATCAGCAGGAGTCGCTACGCCGCCAGCCGCAAAGTTAACGACAGGAAGTTTACCGTCTCTTTTAATTTGTTGAAGCAGCTCATAAGGCGCTCCCAAATTTTTCGCTTCCGTCATCAGCTCATCATCGCTCATTGCAACTACTTTGCGCACTTGAGCGTTTACCTTGCGCATATGGCGAACAGCTTCGACGATATTACCAGTTCCAGGCTCACCTTTTGTACGAAGCATAGAAGCGCCTTCAGCAATACGGCGTGTTGCTTCGCCGAGGTCACGGCAGCCGCACACGAAAGGAACTGTATATTCATTTTTATTCAAATGAAATTCTTCGTCAGCCGGAGTCAGAACTTCACTTTCATCAATATAGTCAACACCCATAGCTTCAAGCACACGCGCTTCAACAATATGTCCGATACGCGCTTTTGCCATTACAGGGATGGATACAGCATTCATTACTTCTTCCACGATTGTAGGGTCTGCCATACGGGCAACTCCTCCAGCCGCACGAATATCAGCTGGTACACGTTCTAGCGCCATTACAGCGACAGCTCCAGCCTCTTCAGCAATTTTCGCTTGTTCCGCATTGATGACGTCCATGATGACGCCGCCTTTTTGCATTTCTGCCATTCCGCGTTTTACACGTTCAGTACCTGTTTGAGCCATTTCTTGGTCCCCCTAATCAAGGTATAGTATATGATTTCTATTTCTTATTGTATCCTAGAAATCCAATAATTCATATGGATATAACTTATTTTATTCGGTTTTTAGGGCTTTGAAAATCATTTTTTATTAAAAATTGGGTTTTTTCAGTATATTAAGCGAAAGAGCCCTAACATCAATCAGAGCTCTTTCAATTCATTAAAACCAGCCAGTTACTGTATCAACAATGCTTCCCCAGATACCAGCGAAAAATCCGCCGATGCTGCGCATTGTTAAAACAAACCAGTTTGCTTTATCTACATTTTCTTTCGTCACAAGGTCTACACCTGCCAGGCTGCTGTTAAGGAACCCATAGTCCTTTTCATCACCTGTATATTCCGCAGTCAGTTTCCCAACCTTCGTCCCTTTTTTCACAGGGGCAGTCAAAGTGTCTTTGTTTAAAGTGACTTTTGCTTTGTAATTCTTTTCTTCACCATTTTTGACAGGAAGAGAAAATGCCTTGCTTGTGACAATGCCTACTTCTTTCTCTTTACCTTTATCTACAGAAATGGTTTTATGGCCTTTTACCTGATCGCCTTCAGCATAAATTTCTTTCATAGAGAAATTGTTGAAAGCATAATCAAACATTTTTTTCGTTTCATCGAAACGGCCAGTGTGAATGTTGCCTTTTGCGTTTAACACCACAGTGATGACACGCATTCCGTTTCTTTCAGCAGTTCCTGTGAAACATGAACCCGCAGAGTCAGTAGAACCTGTTTTCAGTCCATCTACAGTTGCACCTTTGTACTCGCTGACTAGACCCTTCAGCATAAAGTTCCAGTTCGGCATGTCCATTTCATCATCTGTGCCTTTTCTGAACTTCATTTTTGAGATGCTGGAAGTTTCTAAAATCTCAGGGTAGTCAGTAATCAGGTGATCTGCAAGAATAGCCATGTCCTTAGCAGAAACTTCACTTTCTTCATCTACGCTTGTCCCTTCAGGCTGCTTGCCGTGAAGATCTTTGTTTTCAAGACCTGTTGCATTAACAAATTTGTAATTTGTTAATCCCAGTTCTTTTGCTTTTGCATTCATTTTTTCAACGAACTTTGTTTCAGAGCCTGCAATAACTTCTGCAATGGCAATTGCTGCCGCATTTGCAGAATAGATTGCTGTCGCTTGATAAAGTTCTTTTACTGTGTATTTGCCGTCTTTCCGAAGAGGAACGTTTGATAAACTGTTATCTTGGGAAATCTCATACACATAGTCATCAGGCGTATAGGTTTGATCCCATTTTACTTTGCCTTCATCAATTGCTTCTAATAACAGATACTCTGTCATCATTTTTGTCATGCTTGCAATTGGCAGTCTTTTCTCTGCATTTTTGCTGTAAAGAATTTTACCTGAAGAAGCTTCGATCATAATGGCAGCTGATGCGTTGATATCAATTGGATCGCTGGCAGCCTTTGCTTTTGACATTGGAGTCAGGCAAGTTACGGCCAGGGTTAAAACAACCAATGACATCAATAGCTGTTTACATTTCTTGATGTTCAATCGTACGACCTCCGTATTTCATTTTTCTTCATCTATAATTAAGCCGTTAAGGACATTTTCAATGCACAACAGTATAAATTTTATCATAATCGGTATAAAAAAAATAGACAGAGTCAGAGACCCTGTCAAATGTTTTTAATTTGTAACAATTTATTTATGAAATTGTATAGTTCGGTGATTCTTTTGTAATCTGTACATCATGCGGATGGCTTTCACGAAGGCCTGCACCAGTCATACGAATGAACTGAGCTTCTTCTCTTAAAGCGCGAAGATCTTTAGATCCGCAATATCCCATACCAGAACGAAGACCGCCGACTAGCTGATAAACTGTTTCTTCAACTGGTCCCTTGTAAGGTGTACGTCCTTCAATGCCTTCTGGAACGAATTTTTTATTTTCTTCTTGGAAGTAACGGTCTTTACTTCCTTTTTCCATTGCAGCCACAGATCCCATACCGCGGTATACTTTGAATCTTCTGCCTTGGTAGATTTCAGTTTCACCAGGGCTTTCTGACGTACCTGCCAGCAAGCTTCCAAGCATAACAGCATGTCCGCCGGCTGCCAATGCCTTTGCAATATCGCCAGAGAATTTAATTCCGCCGTCTGCGATAATTGTTTTGCCATGTTTTCTTGCTTCAGTCGCACAGTCATAAATCGCTGTGATTTGAGGTACACCAACACCTGCTACCACACGAGTAGTACAAATTGAACCAGGTCCGATTCCTACTTTGACAACATCAGCACCAGCTTCGAAGAGTGCTTTTGTCGCTTCAGCTGTTGCTACGTTTCCAGCGATAATATTTAATTCAGGATACGTTTCACGGATCTTTGTCACTGTGTTTAACACGCCTTGAGAATGCCCGTGTGCTGTATCGATAACAATGACATCCACATTGGCTTCTACAAGCTTTTTCACGCGTGTCATCGTGTCACCAGTTACGCCAACTGCCGCACCAACGATCAAACGGCCGTGAATGTCTTTAGAAGAGTTAGGGAACTCGATAACCTTTTCAATGTCTTTAATCGTGATAAGACCTTTTAATTTATTTTGATCATCAACGAGTGGAAGCTTTTCAATTTTATGTTTCTGCAAAATCTTTTCAGCTTCGTCTAAAGTCGTTCCAACCGGTGCAGTGACAAGTTCTTCTTTTGTCATGACATCACTGATTTTCATTGAGTAATCAGAAATAAAACGAAGGTCACGGTTAGTGATAATACCGACAAGCTTTTGGTCTTCTTTGTTATCTACAATCGGAACACCGGAAATTCTGTATTTCCCCATCAAATGCTCCGCATCAAAAACTTGGTGATCAGGAGTTAAAAAGAAGGGATTTGTAATAACGCCTCGTTCAGAGCGTTTTACTTTATCAACTTGTTCAGCCTGCTGCTCGATCGACATATTTTTATGAATGATGCCCAAGCCGCCCTGTCTAGCCATTGCAATCGCCATTGCTGATTCTGTTACAGTGTCCATACCTGCGCTGATGACAGGAATATTCAGCTTTAACGTCTTTGTAAGTTCAACAGATAAATCCACATCACGCGGAAGTACCTCTGACTTAGCTGGTACAAGCAGCACATCGTCGAACGTTAAGCCTTCTTTTGAAAATTTACTTTCCCACATTAGTAAATCCCCCTCTTTTCGGCAAAATATTATATGTAGATTATCAACAAGCCAAGAGCATGTCAAGGAACCGAAAAAGAGTTGAAATATTTAGATAACGGAAAGGAATTAGAAATACATATGACATATCATGATTGGAAAGACTTAGCGCTATTTTACTCCGTAGAATCAACCCAGAAATTTCTAGAAAAAGTCTATGTCTTAAATGGTGCAGATGAGGCGAAACAGAACTCTTTTAAAAACAGCGAGCGGTTTATTTTTTTCTTGAAGCATGCTGAATCATTCTATAAGCAAGCCTCTTGCTCGCCTTTAGAAATCAAACCGATACTTTTATTCTACGGGATGTCACAGCTGATCAAAGCATGTCTCATCACACAGGACCCTCACTACCCAAGCCATACATCCGTTCTCGCACATGGCGTCACAGCGCGTAAAAGAAAGAAGCAAAATTATTGTTTTAGCGATGATGAAGTGAAAATACAACGCAACGGTTTATGTATGCACTTCATGAAACACTTATTTGGTCAATCAGGTATAGAAGATGAACGGTATACTATGAAAAAGTTATTAGCCGCTATACCAGAATTAAGTGATATTTTTCAATTTCAGAAAAAGGAATGCTTTATTACAAAGGTTGAGAAGGAAAAAGACATGGTTTCTATACCAGAGGATATCGTCATTCATTATAAGATGTCTGATTCACGATTTGTTGAATATATGTCTCACCATTTTAAATGGACCTTTTTGAAAAAAGATAAAGATGACCTGCTGTTCCAGCTCTCGCGGCAAGACATAAGCCCATGGACGTCAATCAGCTTATTATTTGATATGGACAACAGGCAATATTATATTCCTTCTAAACGAGATCAGTTTCTTAAACTTCCGGAAATAACAATCCATTATTTAATTTTGTACAACATAGGAATGATTGCGAGGTATGAAACAGAATGGTGGTATGAGCTGTTAACGCAGCATGTCAGTGATGATTACGTGTTAATTCAGCAGTTTTTAATGGTAACGGAAAACAAATTTCCCAAATACGTTTTGAAATTCCTGCAACAATATATATAAACAAAAAACCCAGCTCAATGAGCTGGGTTTTACCCTTGCTTGGCGGCGTCCTACTCTCACAGGGGGAAACCCCCG
>NZ_JALNTO010000025.1:0-16488 GCF_023161785.1 Bacillus sp. 2CMS4F | reverse complement strand
CCGCTATTCAACATAGCGGCTTTTTCTATGAGGTAAAACATAAAGACACAAGAAAAGATCCTGCGAATAACAAGAGAATGAGGAAAAAGAACAGCCAGTCGCGCGGGCTGACGGTAAGCGACCGGTAATACGTCCGGTTTCGGCTGCCTGTAAATCCTTTTGATTCCATCGCAAGAGCTGTTCGTTCCGCTTTTCTGATTGCGCTTGCTAATAGCGGGATGGTATAGCGCTTTAACGCGCTGATTTTTTCTTTTAAGCCATTTTCCGCCGCTCCGCCTCGGATTTTATGTGCCTGCTGGATCAGCTGGACCTCCTCTTTTAACAGAGGGAGAAAACGAAATCCGGCAATGACGCCGTATGCAAGCTTCGGGGACAGCTTGCACTGCTGCACAAGACTCAGCATAAATAAAATCGGATCGGTTGTAAAAACAAACATCATTGATAAGGCAGAAAAGCACAAAATCCGAAACCCGAGCGAGATGCCGACAGCCACATTTTCACTGTTGATCGAAAAAGGGCCGGCTTGAAACAGAAAATTATCTGCGGTCGTGGGAATCTTGCCGAAAACAGCGGCTGTCCATACGCAGCCGAATGCTAAAATCAAAAACGGAATCGTGAACAAAAGCCATTTTTTCAGCGGTATTCTGGCCGCGGACAGGACACCCGCAACAATCATGATATAAAAGCACGCCGGTGTGTAAGGATTGTAAATAAACGACAGCATGACGACACAGCAAAAAACAGCCGCTGCTTTTACTGCCGGGTTAATGAGATGTAACGGCTGCTTCATCACGCACCTCCTGCTGGTATGTCATCCATTCATATCGAAGGGGGAGGGTGAGCTTTGCTTTTTGGACGAGCTCGGCTTCCCTGGAAAATAATTGTTCCGGTGTTCCGTCAAAGGCCAAATGTGCGCCGTGAAGCACAAGCACGCTGTCGGCATATGAAGATACAAGCTCCATATCGTGTGTGATCATGAGGACAGCGGTGCCTTCTGTCTGGATATGCTGAATCATCTCCATGCATTCAGCGGCTGTTTTGGCGTCTTGGCCAAAGGTCGGTTCGTCTAAAAGCAAAACCTTTACATCGTGCATCAGCATGGTGGCGACACTCAGCCGCCGTTTTTGCCCTTGGCTGACCGCAAACGGATGGTGGTCCGCCAAATGTGCAAGGCCGAAACGCTGCAGCAGATTCTGCGCTTTTTTCTCGGTTTCGGCATTTGCCGCATGGCCGAACAGCAGCTCATCATATACTGTGTCAGTCACAAACTGGTGCTCTGGATTTTGGAAAACCAATCCCATTTGTTTGCGAAGCTCTTTTTCTTTGTAAGACTCCAGCGGCTTATCATGCAGAAGAATCTTGCCGCTTTTCGGTTTGAGCAAACGGGCGAGAACAGACAACAGCGTAGATTTTCCTGTGCCGTTTGGCCCGACAAGTGCCGTCAAAGAGCCTGCACGCAATGAAAAACGGATGTCTTTGAAAATGGTCTGCTGTCCTCTTGAAAACGATAAGTTCTGGACCTGCACTGCGTGTTCAGCAGAAAGAACCGCTGCTTCTCCAGCAGGCCCAGCAGGGAAGGGTTCCTTGAACAGCGTTTTTTTTGACAATGTAAACGGTATGCTCACATTTTCTTGTAAGCCACAAATTTTTGGCACAGCGATTCCCATTGTTCTTAACATGTTTGAGTGATGCTGAAACATATCCTTAGTCGGCCCGTCTAAGGCTTTCTTGCCTGCTCCATTCAGTACGATTGTTCTTTCAACCCAAGGCGCCCATTCATCAAGCTGATGTTCGATCACGAGAAGGCCGAAGCCTTTTTCCTGCTGAAGCTCTTTGATCATTTGAACGAATTCCCGTGCTGAATAAGGGTCTAAAAGGGAAGTCGGTTCATCCAGAATAATGAGCTCAGGCTCCATTGCCAAAATACAAGCGAGCGCGACTTTTTGCTTCAGTCCCCCTGACAGAGTAGAAATCGTTTTTTCCTTTACATGAGTGATATGTAATTTTTCCAGAACGTCATCAATTTTCTTCACCATTTCTTCTTGGGGGATTTGCAGATTTTCCAATCCAAAGGCGATTTCATCCTCCACTGTCAGCATACAAAACTGCTGATCAGGGTCCTGAAAGACGACTCCGACATGCTGAGCGATTGTTTCAGAGGTTTCAGCGTCAGTGATCGGTTTTTGAAATAAGAATACATGCCCAGACAGCATCCCGTCGCAAGCTTCAGGGTAAAGCCCGTTTAAACAGAGGGCAAGCGAGCTTTTTCCGCACCCGCTCGGCCCTAACAATAAAGCGCATTCTCCTTTTTGGAGCTCAAACGTTATATCCTGAAAAATCGGTTTCTCGTTTTCTTCATATGAAAAGTTAAGCCGGTCAACCGAAAGCAACTTGTTATAGGCTTGCATGATTTGATACCCGTTTCCGTTTCTTTTTCAGTTCCTTTCCGAGTGCCATTCCGTTTAAGACACCCGTATATGCGAGAGAATCGCTGACAGCTTTTCCGAGAAGGCCGGCCAGGACCGCACCTGAAACGAGACGGATCAGAAGCATAATGAGCAGATAGCCCGGTGAGTACGCCGCATAACCGGAAACAAAGAAATCATAAATAAAGCTGGACACCGAAGACCCCATACCCGCCAGAAGCAGCACAGGAAGGGAATATGCTTTCCAGCGTGTCGCAAGAAATACAGCTTCTGCTCCGAGACCTTGAACAATGCCGATAACGATAACCATCGGGCCTGAAGGATTTCCCAGCAAACATTCAACGAGAGCTGCGATGATTTCTGAAACAAGGGCCGCGCCCGATTTACGAATGATGTACGCGGCAATCACCGACACGATAAACCAAATGCCGTAAATCGGTTCATAAGCGATAGGCCCGAACATCCCTGCAAGTACGTTTCCGAAATGGGTGAATACTAAATAAACAATGCCAAAAACAATACTGATAACAGACATGATGACAATTTCTTTTACTTTCCAGCTTTTCATTTTATCCCTGCTTTCTGTTTTCTTGATGGACTGTTTGCCGAGAAGTTCACGGTCATGGTGACATGGGCTGTTTGCTGATTTGCCATGCGGAAAGCGGCTTCCAGTGTCCGGAACACGTCGTGTGCATCTCCGTCTACCTCACTTGCGTAATGAACACCCTGTACAAAGGTGCCGTCAGCCTTAGCGATTTCAACAGCTTTCAAGATAATGTCCATATAATTCGGCTCATTCATCGGATAAAGTGCAAATTGGCATGGAGCCTCTGCTTTCAGGTCGTGAACAGATTCTTCATTGACTCGCTTTTCATCTGCTGTCAGATATGTATCTCCTTGTGTATCGCCCGGGCAGCCGATGGAAAATGTCCCGTTCATGACAATGTGCTTTTCGCTATTTGCTGCATACAGGTAGATGGCTTTAGCGGCGTCGAATACATGAGCGATCGATCCGCGCAAAACTGTACTGATATGATCTGTCTTTGTCCAAACCTTTGACGTATCCGTTTTTTTCAGCGCAGACTTGATCACACTGATAAAATCATCTGTCATCGGGTATAAAGAGAACCGAAATCCGGCGATTCTGCTTGTACCGCATAAGTTGTCCATTTCTCTGACCTCCTGTTTTTTTGGTAAAATAAAAAACTGCATATCCTTAGGGAATATGCAGTCATAGATCGAGTAAGCGCACGAAAAAATACACCTTTCGGTCAACCTGCACTTCCCCACGCTGGTATTATCCAGATCGGGTCATAAGGGATCAAAGCGCGTTTTTGCGCGCTTTATCTCAGCCATAACAGCACCCCTAGTGCTTTCCGTATACAATTTTTTATTTTGACATCATAATAGATGATAAGAATCATTTTGTAAACAATGAAATCATTTTTTTCATATAGGAACATGAGAGGATGATCGGAATTGGAAAAAGGGCACATATTAATTGTGGAAGATGAAGAAAAAATCGCGAGGGTCCTTCAGCTTGAATTGGAATATGAAGGATACAGCGTCACCATCAAACATAATGGCTCTGAAGGACTTAACGCGGCCACGGAAGGTTCGTATTCCCTATTGCTGCTCGATGTCATGCTGCCGGGGTTGAGCGGGCTTGAAGTGCTGCGCCGGCTGAGGAAAACGGATCAAGAGACACCGGTTATTTTATTAACAGCCCGCGACAGCGTTCCAGATAAGGTAACGGGGCTTGACATCGGTGCGAATGACTATGTCACCAAGCCGTTTGAAATTGAAGAATTGCTTGCCAGAATCAGAGCGGCACTCCGCCAAACCGGAAGCAAAACAGAGGATATCGGCACATTTTTGACATATGACGATTTGCAGGTGAACGAGAAAACACGTGAAGTCAGACGGGGAGACAAAGAGGTTGAATTAACGCCCCGGGAATTTGATTTGCTCGTCTATATGCTGAAGCATCCGCAGCAAGTGCTGACGAGGGAGCAAATTCTCAGCTCTGTATGGGGGTTTGATTACATCGGAGATACAAATGTCGTCGACGTGTACATAAGATATATCAGAAAAAAATTGGACTATCCTTACGAAAAACAGCTGATTCATACCGTGCGCGGGGTCGGCTATACCATTAAGGGGTAAATGATGAAGCTGAAGACAAAGATTCATCTTTATACATCCATTTGGCTGTTGATTTTATTAGTGTTGGTTCATACTGCGATCTATCTCATCTTTTCATCAGCACTCACCTCAAAGGATGCGGCCCGTCTTGCCGATGAAACGGACAATATCGCCGAAGCTCTTCATACCGCCGAAACACAAGGAGTGGCTTTGCAGGATATGCTGCAGGCCTATCTTCCGGCAAATGGAATGGTGCGGGTAGTGAGTGCGGATCGGAAAGCCGTCATGACCATCACAAAGGAAAAAGCATATAAAGACTTCCCTCTTTCTTTTCACAGCGGGGAAACGACAGACGTGACAAAGCATGAAGGCAAACTGTTTGCAGCAGCAGCTGTCCCGGTCATTTGGACAGACGGACAAGTCGTATCGCTTCAGCTCGTGGAAAGGCTGGAGCATACAGAAGAGAGTCTTCTTCTGCTAAGAATCATCTTAATTGTGGCCAGCGCGGCTGTCTGTATCGCTTCCTTCTTTGCCGGCAGCTTACTCGCCCGCCATATCATCAATCCAATCAGACAATTGGTGACAACGATGAAAGACATACAGAGAGAAAAAGCATTCAAAACAATTTCTCTGGAAGGACAGTCGCATGATGAACTGTATCAAATGGGGCTGACCTTTAATGAGATGGCGAGCATGCTGAAAGAGCACTACGACAAACAGCAGCAATTTGTCCAAGACGCTTCACACGAGCTGAAAACCCCGCTCACCATTATTGAAAGCTACAGCAATCTGATGAAACGCTGGGGGGCAAAAAAGCCTGAAGTGCTTGAGGAATCCATTGAAGCGATTCATTCAGAAGCGGTCCATATGAAAAAACTGACCAATCAGCTGCTTACGCTGGCCAAGACCCATAAAGAACTGGAGCTTGATCTGAAAACGGTTGACCTGATCGAAGTGTCGCGCGCCGTTATACAAACACTCCAGCCGGTTTATAATCGCGACATCTTTCTCGAGACGGACAAGGAGAATTTGCTTGTAACGGCAGATGAAGAACGCATAAAGCAGCTACTGACGATTTTGCTAGATAATGCCATAAAATATAGTGACAAGGCCATTGTGATTTCCGCAGGAACCAAAAACAGACGTCCGTTTTTGTCTGTAAGGGATGAAGGAATCGGCATACCTGAAGAGCATATCCCGCGCCTGTTTGAACGTTTTTACCGGGCGGATGAGGCGCGTAACCGCAAAACAGGCGGAACGGGTTTAGGTCTATCCATTGCCAAACATATTGCCGATGAGCATGGTATTGACCTGTCTGTAAAAAACAAACCGGGACAGGGAACAAATGTCACGATGCAATTTAGAGAACAGGATGGGGGAGCGCTATGACAAAACGAATGAAAACAGGAGCTGCTGCGGCGGCAGCCGTTTTAGCCATTGTCATCTGCGCGGTTCTTATCATTCAGCAAACCCATGAGGACGTGCTGTCAAAGGAGGCAGTCATAAAAAAAGTAGAAACCTCCTATGAAGGCGACATCACAAAAGTGACGCAATCCAATGATAAAAAAACGTATGATATGACTCTGGAAAATCCACAAGGAATTTATTTTCTAAAAGCTGATGCTAAATCGGGCGACATATTGTCAATGAACAGAGTGAAAGAGACGAACACATCTGAGATGACAGAAAAAGAAGCTGAGCAGCTCGCTCTGGTGCGGGTGCCGGGCACCGTCAAAAAACATACGCGAAAACACGGAGTTGCGTCGTATACCATTCAAAAAAATAATGGAGAAACATACGAAGTGAAGGTAGATATGAAGACAAAAGCGGTGGTGTCCGCTGATAAAATCAGCAGCAAAGACAAACAAAAGACAACAATTTCCGAAAAAGAGGCAAAAGCCATTGCAGAGCGTGAGGCTGGAGGAAAAGCGGATGACGCCGATTTGGAAGAAAGCGAAGGCACTCTCCTGTTTGAAGTAGATGTTGATCTCCCGAATGACAAGGAAGCTACGGTGAAAATAAACGCCTATACCGGCAAAGTTTCTAATATTATCTATGAAGACTAATGGTTTTCTCATCAAATTCTCATCTTTCTCTCGTGTTCCTTTCATGTTGAGTGTGTAAACTGAACTCATAACGAACAAGGGAGGCATCACATATGCTGAAGAAAAGATGGATGATTGGCTTATTAGCAGGGTGTTTAGCGGCCGGAGGGTTCAGCTACAATGCGTTTGCGAAAGAAAATAATGAACAAACACAGCCTGTTTCTGAAACTGGCGGACTTACTGAACAAGAAGCGGAGTCCATTGCCAAAACAGTTGTTGACGGAACAGTGGATGACATCGACAGAGACATCTATAACGGCAAAGAAGCTTATGAAGTTGAAATCGAAAAAGACGGTGAAGATTATGATGTTTATGTGGATATCAAGACCAAACAAGCGCTCAATGACCCGTTAAAAGAGAAAAAAGAACAAGTTGTTTTGACAAAAGAAGAAGCAGAACAGATTGCTCTAAAGCAAACAGCTGGAACCGTCACAGAAAGCAAGCTGGATGAAGACGACGGTGCTTATATCTACGAAATTGAGGTTCAAACGAAACAAGGGACTGAAGCAGAATTTGACATCTCTGCAAAGGACGGACGTATTATGAAACAGGAATTAGACGACTAACCCCGCACCCGCGGGGTTTTTTTCATGATAACGAGCCGCTTTTTGGACAATCTAATAAGAAAAGGAGGCGAAGCGCTTGGAAAAGAAAGAAGAACAATACATCAATCAGGCTGAGTATGTTCCACATCCGACGAAGGAAGGGGAATACGCCTTATTTCTTCATGAAACCTATCATTTGCTTTCAGAAGATGATGAGACGCAAACAACAGAATAAGGGCTAAGGCCCTTATTTTATTTCATCAGATGAGGTGTAAACGCATAAATAACTTTTTTAAGTTGACATAGCTTGTTTTTTTCTGTAATCTCAGTGTGTCAATTCAATTACGAACTTCGTTAGGTGAGGCTCCTGTATGGAGATACGCTGCTGCCCAAAAATGTCCAAAGACGCCAATGGGTCAACAGAAATCATCGACATAAGGTGATTTTTAATGCAGCTGGATGATTGCTCCTATGCCATACAGTGCTAAAGCTCTACGATTGAAGGCGCCCGCACGCTTTTTTTGCCGTGCTTCTTTCACCTTCAATCCAGAAGGCTTTTTTTATGCCTTGAAAACGAAATGTTGAACAAAAAGGAGGTGCGGAGTATGGATTCTCCCCATTCGAGTCAATCTGAAGAAGTACCCATATACTATGACAGCAAGACAATTGATTACACGATGAGGAGACGATCTGCCGCACCTTCTGGCGAGGCCGGCACGTCTCCGTAGAGGAGGTACGAGTCCCGATGGTTCAAAACATGACCTATGACGAACTCATTTTACGCATCATTATCTTATTGCGAGACGGAAAAATCAGGGATTTCAGAAGTGTTATTGATGAGCTTCAGCCCTATGATATGGCGTTTATTTTTAAAGAAATGCCGGAAAAACACCGCGCCCGCTATTTATCTTATTTAACTGTTGATGATATTACTGATATGATTGGCGAACTGGAACGGGAATTTCAGCTAGCCGTCTTAAATAAAGTCGGAAAAACAAAAGCAACACTCGCCATGAACAAAATGGACAACGATGACCTCGCTCAATTGCTTGAAGAAATGGATGAAGAACTGAAGGAACAGCTTTTATCCAGCATGGAAGCCTCAGAGTCAAAAGCTGTTCAGCTCCTTATGAATTACCCGGCTGATTCAGCGGGGCGCATGATGACCAACCGTTATGTGTGGATTCCTCAGCATTACACGGTAAAAGACGCGGTCGTCAAACTAAAAAGTTTCGCGGAAATCGCAGAGTCTATCAACTACTTATATGTCATAAATGACAGTAAGCAGCTTGTCGGCGTTCTGTCATATCGCGATTTGATTCTCGGGGAACCGGAAGAAAAGGTACAAGACTTGATGTTTACCCGTGTCATTGCAGCAGACGCGCTTCAAGATCAGGAAGAAGTGGCGCGGCTGATTGAACGTTACGATTTCTTAGCGATTCCGATTGTGGAAGAAAACAATGTGCTTGTTGGGATCGTGACGGTCGATGATATCATCGACGTCGTTATTCGGGAAGCCGATGAGGACTACGAAAAATTCGCCGCATCAGGGAAAGCCATTACCTTCGATACAAAAGCATATGTTGCAGCATACCGCCGCCTTCCATGGCTGATCCTGCTTTTGTTCATCGGGCTGATTTCAGGCAGCATCATGAGCTATTTTGAAGATACGCTGAAGCAGGTCGTGGCGCTGGCATTCTTTATGCCGATGGTGTCAGGGATGACAGGGAATACAGGAACACAGTCTCTCGCGGTCGTCATCAGAGGTTTATCTAAAGAAGAAATGAATAAAACAACGATTGTGAAACTGATTTTTCGGGAGCTCAGAACGAGTATTTATATCGGTGCCGTCTGTTCTGTCTTAATTACGGTGATCGCCATTTTATGGCAGGGAAATGTGCTTTTAGGATTTGTTGTCGGCTCTTCACTGCTGCTGACCTTAATTATCGGCACGATGTCCGGAACAATTATCCCTATTATTCTGCATAGACTGAATGTAGACCCGGCCATTGCTTCAGGCCCGCTTATTACGACGTTAAATGATATTTTGTCATTATTAATTTACTTTGGTATTGCGACTGCATTCATTCACTCATTATAAACGATAAAAGTCCGTCTCAGATTGCGAGGCGGACTTTTATCGTTTAACGGTTTTTGTACCTAAAGTGAGCATTAAGCTGCCCCTCCAGCATTTTTTTTCTGACTTGCGGATCGTTTTTTACCATTTGTTCTTTTTTGCGCATATCTTTTAAAATTTCAGCTGTCTGCACGCCGTCTTCGCGTTTGTTGGCAATATCCATCAGCCGCTCGACGTCGGCAAAAGAATATTTTCTCGTTCCCCTTGAAGAACGCTGCGGATAAATCAGCTTACGCTCCTCATAATACCTGATCTGCCTTACGGACAACCCTGTCAATTCACTGACAATCCCGATTGAAATCACTTTTTTGTCTTTATAAGAATGATCTTCTGTGGTCATTTTTCCACCCCTGGATGTCTTTTGATAATAGTATATAAAAAACATAGAGAAAAAACCTGACGCTTGTTATATTTTCTAACATGAAATAGCAGATTTTTGAAAAAATACGGCAGAAAAATTAACAAGAATGATGCGTAACCTATAAGCGCGTTTTATCCTTTATGTAACGATTAAATGAGGAGGAAGGATAATCATGGAGGAAGAAAAAGCGGTCTCACTGGCAAAGGAAATAATCGAGTTGGATATGAAACGGGATGAAATGCTTGAAACGTTTATGCAGCTTGCCGGAGAACATGCTTTTCAGCTTTTAAGATCAGTTCAAAACGGACTTTACCGAAAATCTTCGTAAACATAAATTCTTTACATTAGATTCACACCACATTCATTTAAAAAGAGTATCTTATTTAGAGGATACCTTAAAATGAAGGAGGACGCTATGAGTAATTTATTGAAAACAGCATTAGAAAAAGAACGAAGCCATTATTCAGAAAAACTCTTTCAAATCGGAGTTTATAATAAAGAAGTAATGAACAAAATGACACTTTCTGAACTGCGGAAGGAATACGCATATTTCTTTCGCAGCATCCCATATCACCAAAAAAATCCTTATACAAAATAACGAGTATAAGGATTTTTTTGTTTCCTGAAAAGGAATTTCTCGAATTATAGCGAATAAAAATAATAAGGGCATTAAACTCTTATTATATGTAAGGGTTTTCATTATTTTTTTATAAAAATTCTATATACGGGGTAGATATGATGAGATTATCGTTTAACGAAGAAGAAGTTGAGCGTGCGATGAATTTGTACAGAGTTTTTGCAAGGGCTTTCAAAAGTGTGTCTGAACACAGCATCCGTGACAGCAAAGAGCACGGCTTTAATCCCACAGAATTTGCCGTACTGGAACTTTTGTATACGAGAGGCCCGCAAAAATTACAGCAAATTGGGTCGCGGCTTCTGCTTGTAAGCGGAAACGTCACATATGTCATTGATAAGCTAGAAAGAAACGGGTTTTTAGTCAGGGAGCAGGACCCGAAAGATAAACGCTCCGTTTACGCGCATCTCACGGATAAAGGGAATGAGTATTTGGATAAAATTTATCCAATCCACGCGCTCCGTATAGCGAGAGCGTTTTCAGGCCTTTCGTCTGATGAGCAGGACCAGCTGATCCTCCTGCTGAAGAAAGCAGGTATTCACAGCCAGCATTTACTGTTTCGTTAGTCATTCCACACTCTCTTTTCAGGAGGGTGTTTTTTTATGTTCACATTCATCTAATATCCTTTTTAAAACCTCCCCAATCTCCCGGTCGCACATTTGGCCAAGATACTCCTTGACTTGCTTCTCTGCTGCTGCCCGTTCATTCGATTGAAAAAATGCGGAAATACGCTCTTCTGCCCGCTTCATATCCCAGTTTCTTATATCTGTAACAAGCTGCCGTTCTTTTAACAGGTTCACATTCATTTCCTCCTGTCCCGGCAGCGCATGATAGATAAATACCGGAAGCCTTTTCTTTAAGCATTCACTGATGGTTACGCCTCCTGGCTTTGTCATGACGCCTGAGGCCTTTGCGTACAGACGGTTCATTTCTGCTTTGCTGTGAAGGTATGGGATCGCTTCGATAAAAGGATGTTGTAAACTTTTGACATAGCGGTAGAGCTTTTCGTTTCTGCCGCATAATATTTTGTATAAGATGTTTCCGCCTGGCGACAGCTCCTGGACCAGCTTAAAAATACCTCCGACTCCCATACTGCCGCCTGTGATCATGACGGTATAAGGCGGACGATGCTGGCAGGTGTCTGCGGTTCCAGCTTCATAAGCCCGGTGAACGGGAATGCCGGTCAAAAATATTTTTTTCGGGCTGATTCCTTCGGACATGAGCTGCTTCTTGATATCCATGATCGGGACAAAGTGGTAGTCAATGTTCTTCCGCCCCCATACCTGATTCACAAAAAAATCCGTGTAGACATTTACAATGGTCATGTTTGGATATTCCGGTTTCAGCCGGTTTAGCAGGTAAGAAGGCAGGGCGTGTGTGCAGAAGGCGATATCAGGCTGTTTTTCTTTGAGAATCTGTCTCATGCTTTGCATAAACAGCCATTCATACATGGCATAGCGTTTGACATTTTTACACTCTCCGCAAGCGAGAAGCTTGTATATTCCGCTGTACGTTTTCGGGAAATATTGAATCCATTTTAAATAAGCTGAGGAGGACAGTTGTTCTAAGCGTTTATACGTATGTGAAAAGATATCAATTTTTTCTGAATGCAGCCCTTTAGATTCCAGATCAGCCTTCAGGGCATCAGCAACATGATGATGCCCGGTGGAAATGCTTAAAAAAGGAAAAATAAGAATGTTTGTCATGTCTGTCCTCCTTAAAAATATGGCAACTATATTTTGGGGAGAATCATCACAAAATATAAGGGTGTTTTTTTGATGATAAGGAAGGTGAAGAGATGAAAACCTGTTTCCTTTCCATTTGGAGAGTGATTGACCCGATTTATTTCTTTTTTTCGAGGCTGACTTTGATTGAAGATGAGCGAAAATGCGTCTTTCGAGTCAGACTGACGAAATACAAAGGGCATCATGTCGTGCTGAGTGACGGAACGCATATAAGAAAAAACGATGTGCTCGTTAAAATCCATCTGCACAATATTAAGCTGATCAGGGAGCTGCAAAGCATTGAAAGCGCGGTCAGAAAAGGAATCATTATTTATCAAAAAGTATATCAATCCATGCCGATGCTGCTGGAGTATATCAACAATCATAAAAAAAGCGAAAAAATCAAAGGGATCATTGGCATTACAATGCTTGATAAAGGGGTAGAAAGGCTCGGCTTTGACGTGGTAACCCCGGTCAATCCTTTTTACAGATCCTTTAAAAAGATCACCCATATGCCGATTTTATATTTAACGTCAAAGCCAGTGAGCTTGCGAAATCTGCCGAATTCATCCTATTTGTTTATCTCGAAAGAAAAGCTTCAGCACACCTATCAAAAAAAAGACTGATGCCATGGTCAGCACAGTCTTTTTAAATTTGATGGAAAGTCACTTCCGGGCGGCTTCCTACACGGATATTAACGCCAGTTTGTCCTAAACCCTCACTGATATAAAATGGTTTATCGTGGTGATAATGAAGGCCTTTAATCATATTCATGCGTACAAGCTTGCCCATTTTCACCAAATGATACGGCTTTGGCCAGTGGATTTGTCCTCCGTGAAAATGGCCTGATAACAGGTAGTCAAAATGAATATCCTGCATCTCTAAAATAATATTCGGATCATGTGTCAGTACAAGGTGATAGCCATTCTGAAGACCTTTATAAGAGTTTGTGATTTTACTGCGATTCGTACTGTAATCGTCAATTCCGATAATATTAACAGGCCCTGCATCAGTATTGATGTGAACATGTTCATTTTGCAGCGTAATGCAGCCGTTTTCCTCTAGCACTCGCTTTAATCTTTGAAAGTCCTTATCTTTTAATACATAATCATGATTGCCAAACACCGCGTACATGCCATACGCAGGCTTCAGTTGTTGCAGTGCCTGCAAGTAGCCGGCAAGCTTTGGAATATTTCGTTTCCGGTCAAGAAAATCTCCGGTAAGCGCAATGAGGTCTACAGGTTGATTATTTGTTAAACGATACAGCTCATCAGGCGAAACAGAAATGTTTTCTAAATGAAGATCCGATAAATGAAGGATATTCAGTTTTTTTCTTGCTGGAAGGCCGTCTTGCTGATCAATTGAAATCGTGTTGACCTTCACATCTTTTGTGTTGCGGTTTGCTTTATATATAAATGGCATAACAGCAAGTATGATCAATGAAAGTAAGATGAACACATGTATCCCCTCCCTTCTACCAGTATAGTAAGTGATCCAGCCTTATGGATAGCGGGAATTAATGGGTTGAAGACCAGTTTGAAAAATGCAGAAAGGATTGTCATTTGATGAATGTTTTAGAAGGGAAAAGGGATAATAAATTTTGACAGCTGAGGCAGATCATGCCCGATAGAAGTCAGAATAACAGATGGATGTGTTAGGGATGTTACGATTAAGACAACACAAAAAAGAAACATATTATCTTTTGATGGCTTTATTTCTCCTTTTGCTGTATGTATCTCCGCTTTTTATTTTGAAGGAAGACGCCCATATTCGCGTACACGATAATTTAGATTCTAATATCGCTTGGTACAAGGTGCTGGCCGACAGCGGAGAAATCATCGGCAAAGTTGATGCGGCCATTCCGCAAATCATTAACGGACTGCCCCGGGACGCGTTTGGCACTGAGTGGAGCGGAATTGTTTGGCTTCACGCGTTGTTTTCTTCTATGACCGCCTATGCGGTAAGCCAGACCATTACGAGAGTTGTCGCTTTCTTCGGAATGTATGTGCTGCTGAAGAAACATGTGATTCCGGAGCAGAAAGCGGCATTGATCCGAATTGGCGTATCGCTCGCATTTGCCTTAACGCCTTTTTGGCCTTCTGGAATGCTGAGCACGCTTGGATACCCTTTGGCGCTGTGGGCTTTTTTGAATATCCGAAAAGGAGATATCTCATGGAGAGAATGGCTGACGCTCGGTTTGCTGCCGTTGTATTCAAGCTTTGTATTAGGCTTCTTCTTTTTCTTGGCTGGGATGGCATGCTTCTGGCTGTATGATGTCATCACAAAAAGAAAATGGAATTTCATTTTCTTAGGCAGCATCGCTTTTATGACAAGTATTTATCTATTTGTCGAGTACCGGCTTGTCTATTCGATGTTGATTTCACACGCGCCGATGCACCGGATTGAATTTATTTCATCAAGGCATGATGTTTGGCACTCTCTGCGTTTGTCCGTCAAAAACTTTGTCTACGGACACAACCATGTCATGACAGTTCATACCGTTGTGATTCTTCCAATCTTATTACTCGTATTTTTTGCTGTGCTGTTCAAACGAAATCGGACAAGGGAAGAAAACGTTTATCTTTTTCTCAGCGTGCTGAATTATGCGCTGTCACTGTGGTATGCGTTTTGGTTCAACAAAATATGGGCTGTTCCAAAGCAGAAATTTGCATTTTTAGCCGAATTTAATTTTGCCCGTTTTCATTTTTTGCGCCCGCTGGTGATCTACATGAGTTTTGCGCTCGCTTTGTACCTCATCTGGCGGATGGGGAAAAAGTGGCGATGGCTTGTGTATGCGGCAGTTACTGCGCAGCTGATGGTCCTTGCGCCTTTTAATGAGGAGTATACGTATGGCGTTCACTACAACGCGCCGACGTTTCGTGAATTTTACGCATCTGACCAATTTAAAGAGATTAAGGAGTATATCGGGCGCCCGCAAGATTCGTACAGGGTGGCGAGTATCGGTCTGCATCCGTCTATTGCCCAATACAACGGTTTTTACACCTTAGATACATATAACAACCTGTACCCGCTCTCATATAAATATGAATTTAGAAAAATCATTGAAAAAGAGCTGGAAAAAAACGCCCAATTGAAACGGTACTTTGATGAATGGGGGAGCCGCTGCTATCTGTTCGTCGATGAGCTTGGCAAACGATATGACTTTAAAAAGAATTCGAAAAAAACAATCAATCATCTTGAATTAAATACAGATGTGTTTAAACAAATGGGCGGACAATATATTTTTTCTTCGGTTCCCATTATGAACGCTGACCAAAACCACCTGGCGCTCGTGAAAACATTTGACCATAAAGATTCCGCCTGGCGCATTTATTTATACGAAACAAAATAAGGAGGATATCGATTGAAACAGCCACAGCCAGTGTTAACCATCGTCGTTCCGTGTTTCAATGAAGAGGAAGTATTTAAAGAGACAAGCCGTCAGCTGACGGAGGTTGTAAACAGCTTAATGGAAGAAAAAATGATATCAGAAGGCAGTAAAATTTTATTTGTTGATGACGGCAGCAAAGACCGCACCTGGTCTTTGATTGCCATGGAAAGTGTGAAAAACAAGAAGGTAACCGGTTTAAAATTAGCCTGCAATGTCGGTCATCAAAAAGCGCTTTTAGCAGGTCTGCATAAAGCAAAGCAAAAATCAGACTGCGTGATTTCGATTGATGCCGACCTGCAGGATGATATCTCTGTTATCAGAGAATTTATGCTGAAATATCACGATGGTTTTGAAATCGTGTACGGCGTGCGCCGCAGCCGGAAAACCGATACCTTTTTTAAGCGCACGACCGCTATAGGGTTTTACCGGCTCATGAATAAGCTTGGGATTAAGTTAATTTACAATCATGCCGATTTTCGCTTAATGAATAAAAGGGCGCTTGAAGAACTCGCGCGCTATCCGGAAGCCAATTTGTTTTTAAGGGGCATCGTTCCTATGATCGGCTTCAGGTCAGCCGAAGTCTTGTATGACCGCAAAGAACGTTTTGCCGGAAAAACGAAATATCCGCTGAAAAAAATGCTTTCATTCGCATTTAACGGAATTACATCCTTCAGTGTGGCCCCGATTCGCTTTTTTACGCTTTTGGGTTTTCTATTATTTTTGGTAAGCGCCATGGCGGGGATTGGCGCAGTCATTCAAAAAATGCTCGGCCACACAAATGCGGGCTGGGCGTCTCTCATCATCTCCATTTGGTTTCTGGGCGGATTGCAGCTCATGGGAATCGGGATTATCGGCGAATATATCGGAACGATTTTCTCTGAAGTGAAAAGACGGCCGAAGTATGCGGTTGATATCGATTTGTATAATGAACCCTTGAGCCCGCTGCAGCGCCAGGAAAGTGAGCGTTTGGAGAAAAAATACAGTTGAAACAACAAAAAGAGCTGACTGGATAAGTCAGCT
>NZ_JALNTO010000024.1:0-32926 GCF_023161785.1 Bacillus sp. 2CMS4F | reverse complement strand
AATCACCGATAAGCTATCGGCAATTGGCTGTATAAAAGGTGTTTTGATCCCTGTCTCAAAAACAGGGGTCAGTCCCTGACAGTCTGCTCCTTTTTTATTCACCAAGATCTACGTTATGATACACCTGCTGAACGTCTTCCAAGTCCTCTAACGCGTCAATCAGCTTTTCGAACTGTTCTTTCGCGTCCTCAGGAAGTGTCACTTCACTTTGCGCAAGCATGGTCAGCTCCGCTACCGTAAATTCCTCAACGCCCGCGTTTTTAAATGCCTCCTGCACTGCATGGAATTGATCCGGCTCCGCATAGACGATCACGCTGTCATCCTCTTCTAAAATATCGCGGACATCCACATCCGCTTCCATGAGAATTTCAAGCGCTTCATCAGCCGTTTTGCCTTCCACACCAATAACAGCCGTTGCGTCAAACATGTAAGCAACAGATCCGCTCACACCCATGTTTCCGCCATTTTTTCCGAACGCCGCACGCACTTCCGGCGCCGTACGGTTCACATTATTCGTCAGCGCATCAACGATAATCATTGATCCGTTCGGCCCGAAGCCCTCATAACGAAGCTCATCATAATTTTCTTCCGCTCCGCCCTTCGCCTTCTCGATCGCACGTTCAATGATATTTTTCGGCACGCTGTAAGTCTTCGCGCGCTCAAGCACAACCTTCAGCGCCTGATTGGATTCCGGATCAGGCTCGCCCTGCTTCGCCGCCACATAAATCTCACGGCCAAACTTTGCGTAAACCCGACTCGTATTTGCGTCCTTAGACGCCTTCTTCTCTTTAATATTGTTCCACTTACGGCCCATGATGTTCCACTCTCTTTCATATATATCAATCTAAATACTGTTATTCACTTTAACCATTATACCTCAAATGCTTTGGTTGTTTCGAGTGTCTTGCGTTAGAAATAGAAGGAATGCGGTAGTTTAAAAGTACGAGACGACACAAACTTCCAATAAAGCAAGAAAAAAAGCCCTAACTAAGGGCTTTCTTATCCTGATCAGTCATGTCATTATGAGAGGAATGATCGATATACGTCGTGTTTCGATCCGTTGCTTCCTTAACACCGCCGGAATTTGTCAAGAACGGAAAAGACAGGCTGCCGCCAAATATAAGTGTTACACCAAGACATACCATCACTTTTTTCTTAATATTCATATAGACACTCCCCTTTTTGAATATCTTCTTGTGCTTGCAGCACTTTTCGGTAAAGCACAGCAGCATCTTCAAAATGACAGCGGCTTTCAAATACAGATGCCGCACTTTGGGCACATGCTTCCACATAGGCGTGCAGATTCTTTTCTTCAAAGCAGCTCAATACATCATGAATCCTGTCTTCATCCATAACATCTTTGTACACCGCCTGTAAGAACGTATACAATTCTTTATAGTATTTATGGTGAAGCGTATTTGGATATTTTTTGATATGTTCTAAACCTTCATCTATAAACTGAAACGCCTGCTGTTTTTGTCCAGCTTTACATAATGTCCAGCTTAACCCAAACAAGACTTTCGGCAGCAAGTCAGGGACCGTTTCTCTGCTTACTTTCGCCGCTTTTTGGAAGTGCTCAATTGCCAAATCATATCTTCCTGACCTGTCATAACTGTTGGCGATGTTCAATAAAGAGATGCCAATGAACCTGTCGTTTTGAATGTCCATTGCCAGCTCCAGCGCCTTTCTTAAATGCGGGAGCGCTTTATCATAGCATCTGAAGTCATCATAATTTCCCGCTACGATAAACAAGCTTTGTATTCTTCTCATGCTATATAACGGATGATCTTGATAAATGTTTAAGGCTTGAAGGATATGATGCATCGACACATGAGTTTGTTTCATATTGTAGTATGCTTCTGCCACCTTAAAATGAAATTCCGCTTTCTCGATTTCATCTGTTACAAACGGAAGCTCCTTCTCCGCCTCACGGTAATATCCAATCGCTTCAACATATTCTTTCTGATCAAATTCATACATGCCGCGGAAAAACAAAGAGTAGTATTTCAAAAGACCTGTGAGTTTTTTCTGAGGGGCTTCAATCGTTTCTAAAAGCTCTGTCACTGTAGGGCGATTCCCGTATGTTTGTCCCGGCTCCAAATAATCCAGCATCAGCTGGTGCCGAAAACACATCAGAGAATAATAGATCAGCAAATCCTGATCCTCTTCCATCTGCTGAATGTCCTGCTCCACTTCCGCTTTCAGAACCTCAGCATCCGGAACACTGAACTGTCGAATCATCTTGTACCATTCATTAATCTTAACACCAACACGCGAAGATGGTATCGCTTGCTTCACTCGCTTCCCTCCCTCTCTGTAAGATATGTCATATTCTATCAATCCCAAATTTTGAAAACAAGACAACAGGAAGAAATTGTTTTTTCATCCTGTCAATTTGTTTTTCTCCGCTAAAAAGGACCCCATGGAAGGGTCCCGTGTCACTTATTTCCTATACGTTTTCACCGATCGTAACAGAGCTCTTTCGTCTGTTTTGCAAGCTATTCCGTTTGGACGACTCGGGATAAAGAACCGCCGCCCTCATCATATCTTTTCTGAACTGTAGCATTTCTATCCTTCATCCATTGGCGCTGTTCACTTTTTAGCCCCACCATGTCTGAAGCAGAAAGCTGCTTTTGCAAACCGCCGAATATCTCATTCATCGATCCGTCCCACATTTGATAGTTATAGCCGTAATCCTCAATCATTTGATAATCATAGTGTTTTTCTATCTGCTGACAGTTTGGCAAAATAATCTGATTTTGTGCTTTCCGATCCCTGCTAAGGGCTCTGTGTACCAGCTGTATCAGATGATTCGGTTTTCGCATTCTGCTCTTGCTCTGTCGGCTTCGTATAACTCACTTTATTCACGGTTTGCTCTTCCTGACCCCTATCAGAAGCTCAGCTGTCAGAACACGCTGATATATAGTCGTAAAATAGATAAAAACAGCGCACCCAATTTATATGTAATTGTCTCTGCTCATCCTTCTGTTCCCCAATGATCGCTAAATTAATTTATAGGTTTTTTATATCTTTATTTATCTAAAATCGATAACTAGACTATTAGAACAATATGTTTCTTTTAAATAAACTTTAAAATAGAATTCAAACGCCAAAATGGTAAACTAGGTGATCGTATTAATGTAATTTAAAAAGCTCTCCTTCTTAAAAGGAGAGCTTTATTTTTATCTAGTCCATTTACTGGAATATACTGTTTGCATATAGTCTGAGTGATTCCAATTATTATAAAGTTTTAGTTTCACTCTAGTCGATGCAGATTTTTTTGCGATGTTTGTGAATGTAACATTTAATTTTCTACCATATGATGCATTTCCAGAAGCTGTATCGATTGTTTTCCAAGAACCGTTTGTATAACGCTGCAGATATAATTTGCAATAAGCAGCACTTTCCCAAGTTCCTGTTCTTCCCATTTCAACTGTAGCATAAACATTCTTATAGTTTTCTGATGTGTGAATAAAGGATTTTGTGTCTACAGCTGCATGGAATGTAAAGCTCGTAGTTTTACTAACAGCCTTGGCTGAATGACCCGATCCAATGAATACTAGTCCAAATGCCATCACACCGGCAAGAACTAGTGTCATCAAGTGATTTACTCTTTTCATTATCAAATACCTCCATCAAATCAATCAAAATTGTAAAATACAGGACTGTTATACATTATAAACCATGAAACCAAGAATTAAAATATATTTTATAAAATATTTTCTAGTAATCAAAACTAAGCTGAAGTTTATAATAAATTCTATTATTCAGCCGAAGTGGCATTTGGTTAATTTACTCACCTCGAAACATAAGAACTTGACTCTAAGTTATAGCCTTGGAGTCTAATCAACCACGATAAAATCCTGTACCTTCACTTGTTCCTCAGACAAATCAAACTGATAAAGCATCTTCTTAGAATGGATATCAAACACACCCACGTATCCGCCAATGCCCTTTTTATGCTCTTCCTGGGCAACAACATAAAGTTGATTCCCCTTAAACTTTGCATCCATATAAGGGAATTTTAAGCCGTATGTGCGAAAAGAAAAGTCCTTCCCATACTCAAGCAGGTTCGCTTCCCCCTCTTTGTCTTCGTACGTCACATAAAAACTGCCGCTTTCTTTGTCATAGTACACGGTATCAGCATATTCAAGATCATCAGGATAAGAAATATACTTCGTCTTCCATGTCCCTTTTTCAATCACAGTCAGTTCATGCTCCGAGCTCGCGACAATAAAATCGGCTGAGTCTGCGAATGTATCCCCATACGAGGCTAAACTTAGGGTCTCAATGATTTCCTCTGTGTTTCTGTCGATCACGTAAATTGCCATGCCTTGAATGACATAAATATAATTCTCGTCACTCGACCCCATCGTGACAAGCGAAGGCAGGTGAGGCTATATTCCTTTTTCGTTTTTTTGTCATTTATATGGATGTCATTCCCCGTCGTATCAACATTATAGGCCTTAACAGAAACATCCTTCCCCTCATACCAGAACGAAAATGGATTTGGTAGCGGATGCTTTTTTATGGCATCCTTCTCCAGCGTGTAATAAAAAGACTCGTGTTCCGCTAATAATACAATGTCTGTTGATGCGTAAGATTTTGTTTGAATGTACGGCACATCCGCCACCTTGAACGTGCGCCTATTAAATCTTTCGCCTGTTGAGGTTGAGAGCAGCGTGCTTTCTTTCATGAAGGGATTGGAGTAAATAAAAAAGATGCGGTCTTCTTCAGGATGGATGGCGGAAGCTTTGACAGGATACGTATTCTTATTTTGAGAGTAAATATATGCAATCAACATAAAAACACTTGCGAGCAAGCCTAATAGTATATAACGCTTTTTCATATAAACAACTCCTATTATATGGTTAAAAACTCTATATCGTTTTCAACGTGCTCTGCACATTTCCCTTGTAACCCAATAAAAAAAGAACTTCTCAATAGAAGTTCTCACTTATTTTTCTCGTAGGATTGTTTGATCAATCCCGTGATATATTCAATGTGTTCGTCGTCCTTTATGAAAATCTCATAGTCGCCATTTCCCCAGTGGCCGGTCTCAGAGACATCCCGCATTCTCTCTTCAGGATCCTGCAATTCTCCCTTTTTCATATTCACCCACACCTTAAGTCCGCTTTTTAAAAGAGAAATATCCACGAAGTTTCGCTTATTTGACGTAAACGCAATATAAATCTTCGTCGGTTTGATTGAAATATGATCGTCCAAGTTTAAAATGAATTCCTTTAGCTGCTGATAAAGCTCTATGATGTCAAACGGCTTATCTGCAAGGTGATCCTCTTCAGAAAACACTTTAATTTCTTTACTGACCTCTTGAATGGTCTCACTTTGCCGCGAAATGGTCTTAATCGACTCGGATACACCCTCAGCTTTCATTTGATTCATATGAATCAGATCATTTTCATATCTTTTAATCTCCCACAATTCAATTGGAAGATCTTTAAAATGAATGGATTGCTTTTGATACACCGTAAAAACAGGTGAAATAAAAATGACCTTAGACTGCGACCAGTCCACATCATCCCGCTTTAAAGGACGATCATGATTCTCATTGTATTCAAGAATAAAATCAGCTTTATGATTAAGCATCGCCGCTAAATAAGCATAGCCTTGGTCAACAACACTAAAGTTCTTCGTATTTTTATACTCAATAATCACGAAAGCATTCGTCTCATCATCAAACGCTAGCGTATCAATGCGAAAATTACTGATCCTAAATTCAGATTTTACAAACCTGAGACCTAGCATCTTCCGAAGATTGGTTTCACATAAATCCTGAATCTCTTTCTCTTTTTTAAACGGTTTCTGGCGAATATCTTCTATCTGATTTTGTTTGTTTACTTTATAGAGATACATGCTAGGCTCCTTTTATTTTACTAGTTCCATTAAGGTTTCTAAAGATAGACTTGAAACCGGATTTTGCGTTTTCGTTTTCAGCGTACTGCCAATCAAATAAGAATAGTCACGGCACTCTGCCAATTGAAACCGGACTCTATTATTCGTTTTAGTGATCTTGGCGGGTTCATCAGATTCCCACGAATCAACGATCTTGTAAACATTTAAAATTACACCGCTCCGAATAACAATTGCCCGTTTACATTCCTTTGCCCTGGACAATTTCATATCCCAGTTCCCGCAGGCACGGTTCGTTAGCGTGTCGCCTTTTTGAATATCCTTGATCTTTATGATTAAGAAATCTTTATCCAAATGAGCTCTTCCCCTTTTTATTGATCTATCATCATCATATCAAAACTGCGCACTTAGACACATGCCAAATGACTCATTTTTCCACCAAAACACGTTCTCACCCCCACCCTTATCCTGCTCCGTGGTAAAATTTTGATATTGAGTGTAAAAAAGAAGGGAAATGGTCATGAAAGTACTTGAAGCCAAAACACTGCTTTCTGAAGCAACAGACCGCGCGAAAGAGTATAAAGAACTAAGAACGCAAATGGTCAATTTGAGAAAAGCATTAAAAAACGTCGCTAATCTCAGTGACAGTGAATTCTCGGGAAAAGGCGCCAGCAACATCAAAGCCTTCTACCATGACCACGTCGGCGTCACCGACCAATGGATCGACTACATCGACATGAAAATCGCATTTTTCACCAGCATCGCCGGAGCCGTCGAGGATAAAGCCCTCTCTGACGCATACATCGAAGAATCCTTTCTGGAACATGAGCTGGCAAACGCCCACAAAAAATCGAAATCCATCATGTCCGAACAGAAAAAAGCCATGAAAGACATACTGAACGATATCAACGACATCCTCCCGCTCGACCTGTTTTCAACAGAAGCCTTCAAAGACGAGCTGGCCGATGCCAACGACAAACGCAAAAAAACACTGGAAAAATTGGACGCCTTAGACGAAGACCTGAATACAGAATACGCCCTGTCAGAACCAAACGAACAATTCATCAAGTCCGATTTCCAAAAGCTCCAAGAAGCAACAGGCAAAGGCAAAAACGCAACACCCATCCACTACAACGCCAAGGGGTACCGTGAGAGTGACATACATAAGAAAAAAGGCGACATTGAAAAGCGGACGAATGCTTACTTGAAGATTAAGAAAGAGGAAGCGAAGGAACGCGAGATTGAAAAACTGAAAGAAAGACTGAAAAACTACGATTATGCGGATGCCGATGAATTTTACACAATGGCAAAAACGATCGGCTATGAAAATCTGACAGCAGAACAACAAAGATACTTTACCCAAATTGAAAACACGCGTGAACTTGAAGCAGGCTTCAAAGGGGTTGCCGTCGGCCTTTACGATTCAGGAAAAGACGCGGTCACAGGTCTGTGGGATATGATCACAGATCCGGACGGAACCGTTGAAGCCATTACAGGAGCGGTGGCTCACCCGATCAAAACGTATGAAGCCATTTCAGCGGCAATCGAAGAATCATACCAAAAAGACATGGTGAATGGTGACACCTACTCAAGAGCAAGATGGGTGTCATATGCGGTTGGCACTGTTGTCACCTCAGTTGTCGGCACAAAAGGTGTTGGCGCCGTCTCAAAGACTGGCACAGCCGCCAAAGTGACAACTAAAGTCAAAACAGCAGCAAGCAAATCACCCACAGCACAAAAAGCCATAACGGTCTCAAAACAAACCGTTGATCAGATCAAACAAAAGGTAAACACAGGCATTGAAGTATCAAAAAAACGCGTCAAAACCAAGTTAAATCAAATCGGAGATCTCACACTTGCGGATATTCTCCCGTATCACCCGCGTCATGACTTAGTGCCGGCAGGTGTTCCTTACAACGCAGTCAACGGGGTCACGCTTAAAGAAGGACTGCAAAAATTCGCCAAGGTCATCCTGCCGAAACCGTACGGAACGTCATCAAGCGGAAGACGAACACCAGCGCCAGTTGTACCGCCAGTAAACGTCAAATACGGCGAGCATTATGCAAAATGGAGCAGAAAGAAAGTGCTGAAACCGAATGTTGTCTATAAAACAAAAGAAGGCTACACGTACACCACTGACAACTATGGTAGAATTACAAGTGTCAAAGCCGACTTGCAGATGGGAGAAGCAAAACGTAACCAATATGCACAGTCTAAAGCAGGTAAACCTGACCGGCTGACAGATGACGACGGAGGCCATTTAATCGCCACCCAATTCAAAGGCTCAGGCCAGTTTGACAATATCGTGCCGATGAATTCTCAGATTAATAGGAGCGGCGGGAAATGGTATGAGATGGAGCAGGAGTGGGCAAAAGCTCTTAAAGAAGAACCTCCCAAATTAGTAACAATTGAAATTAAGCCTATTTATAGTGGAGACTCTTTAAGACCTAATTTATTTAAAGTCAAATATAAGATCGGGAATAAAAGATTTAAAAATGTTAGAATAAAAAATCAAGCAGGAGGCTGATATTGTGGAAACTGAAAAGATGGGAGTACTATATCAAAAAATCGCTGAGCAAATAAATGAAATTATCCCCTCTGAGTGGGAGAAGGTTGCTCTTTATGCCGAAATTTTAGATGATTCTTCAGAAGTTTACTTTTTCTTTACTATTCCACAAAATCAGGAATATATATATTCACACGATATTCCTGAACACTTTAATGTTAATGAAGATATATATGACGAACTTCTATATGAATTGCATGATTATTTCGAAGAGTTACGAAATGAATTTAAAACAAACAATGAGGACTTATGGACAAACCTCACTTTACATTTAGAAAGAAGCGGGAAATTTTCAATAGATTATGATTACACCGATGTCATTGCCTCAGACTTAAATGGTACTCAACGACAAGTAGTATGGGAATATAAAAATTTAGGAATATTGCCTGAAGATGAGGAAGATAAACAGTTTGTAATAAACTACTTCGGTCTATAATTCAAAAATAGCTCAGCTTTTTACTGCTGGGCTATTTTATATTCTCAGGTTGGCTTTTATGGAAACCAAAAAAACAAACCTATTATAAAATTTGTTAACCGATCAACTAATAAATTGATTGCTTCATGGATGATTCTGTTATCTGTTTCAAAAAGATGGTTCATGCCCGCAAACAAATTCAGAGAGGGGATTGTTTGTATGAAATTTAAACTGACTTTGTGCGCTGTAATTGCTTTGATCGGTGTAAGCTTTATCAGTTCTTCCTTGGGTAATGAAGTAAACGTAGCATCCAGAAACATGACAAGCAAAGCTGCAAACGATTCAACGAACTCCCTAGCAGACAAAGCCATCTTTGACAAGAAAATGACGATTGCAGAAAACGGAACGCTTGGTTAATGACAAGACGCAGCTTAGGCTGCGTCTGTTTTTCTGAAGAAATACGATATAACAAGGTGATTAAATGTTTTATGTTCAAACTCTCATATGCAAACCAAACAAACTCATAACCGATTTATCTGATTTGCCTAACAAGATCGATACTTATTTCATACCAATTGATCATTTCTGAATTAAGAAAAATAAAACACGATCTGGATTTTACTATATAAACGGAGCTATTCAATTCAAGTATGTGGATCAGTATTTGCTGGATGTTATACATTGGGACCTAGTCGATCAGTTATGGGCTACTTACTGAATGTAATGGAAGAGGTTTTAAATATCGAAAAAATGTTGTCCTCACTTGAGTACGCATATTTCTGAAATTAGTGATTTAAATATAAGATCACTAAAAAAGGCAACACCCTCCATAGGTGTAAGTTTCCTTGTTCAAACACAGCCACACACTCCACATGTATGTGATTTGATAGTACATACTACAGAGAAGGAGTGGCATTAATTCCTTTTAGTAAATTTTCATTTTTCAATGCTCTTACTCTTAGAAATTTCCAACCGTTGATTTAATCTTTTTTTAGAAGGATAGTCACCCTTAAGTTTTGGAAAACGAATTTTCTGATAGTCTACTTTACTATTTTGATCTCGAATAATGATATCCCCTTCAGCGGTTATACATATATTCCCTCTTTCATATGCCTTGTCATGATTAGAGCATAAACATATTCCATTATTTACACTGTCATCACTACATAAATGTGCAGGATAAATATGAGCCGCCACGAGGGAAGAACGCTCATTTACTTCACACATAGCACACTCATTACCGTACGCAGAGAGTATTTTCTCTCTAAAACCTTTATCCCTTACTACTGTTCTAACTACTTTTTCTACGTATTCTCTGCCAGGAGGGTAAGGTCTTCTGGCATTAAGTGCTTCTTCCGACTCTAATTCGATTGTTCCGTCTTCATTAAAAGTTGCTTGTGGTAAATAGTTATATCGTTTTTTGGTCATGTCTAAGAAACCACGTGTCCCTTTATCATCAAATAGAATTTGTACCCTAATCTCTCCTCTATTATGTTCATCCATAGCTAATATAATGGAAAAACTTTATCTTCTGGCAAATTCTCTAAGTAGTGTTCGTTAAGCTGGCGATTTCTATCTATCTTCTCTAATTGCAGCATTATTTGCTTCAATTAAAATCGCTTTGGTAAAGTATTTACCTTCACTATTGATAAAATGCATATAATTCCCCCATAAAGTTCTTATGTTAACTCTATAATATTACAAAAATGAAATCTTATGAACAAAATTTAGCAGAAATATAAGATGCACGTATTAAAGCAAGTTCTACAAAAGCTTATTGAAAAAATGGAAATATTTTTTTTAGGGGGGGGAGAAAAAGATTAAAAATTATCTCCCCCCTACTCTTTCATCTTAATTAGGTACAGTTTAGCTAACTGTATCCCCTAAAACAAGTTTTACTGTCACCTCCACATGATTCGTATGCGGAAACATATCCACAGGCTGCACTTCGCGCGTCGCATACCCGCCATCCTCAAGCACCCGCAAATCTCTCGCAAGCGTACCCGGATTACAGGACACATACACTACCCGCTTCGGCTTCATCTCCACAATCGTCCGCAGGAGGGCTTCGTCGCAGCCTTTTCTTGGCGGGTCGACGACTAGCGTATCGGCCGTGATACCTTCTTCATACCATTTTGGAATCACGGTTTCCGCTTCTCCAACCGCGAACTCTGCGTTTGTGATGCCGTTTAATTCTGCATTTCGTTTGGCGTCTTCAATCGCTTCCGGCACAATCTCTACGCCGTACACTTTTTTCGCCTGCTTCGCCAGGAAGAGAGAAATCGTTCCGATGCCGCAGTAGGCGTCGATGACGGTTTCTTCGCCTTGCAGTTCCGCGTACTCAAGCGCTTTGTCGTATAGCACTTTTGTCTGCTCCGGGTTGACTTGGTAGAACGATCTGGCAGAGATGGCGAATTTGACGTCTCCGATGAGGTCGTAGATGTATTCTTCACCCCAGATGACGTTTGTTTCATTGCCGAAGATGACGTTTGTCTTATTTGGGTTGATGTTTTGCACGATAGATTTGACGTGCGGGAATTGCGCTGTGATGTCTTCGATAATCTTCACTTTGTTCGGGAAGTCGTTTGTTTTTGTGATGAAGACGATCATCATTTCACCCGTAACGACGCCGTATCTGACCATGATGTGGCGGAGCCAGCCTTTGTGGCGTTCTTCGTTGTAGGCTTTGACACCGTAGTTTGCGCAAATGTCTTTGACGGCTTGAACGGCTTCGTCGTTTTTGGATTGCTGGATCAGGCAGGCGCTCATGTCGATGATATCATGGCTTCTTTGCTGATAGAATCCGGCGACGAGTCCGCCTTCTCGTTCTCCCACCGGCACCTGTGCTTTGTTTCTATAGTTCCATGGGTCTTCCATGCCGAGTGTCGGGTGCACGGTGACGTTGGACAGGTCCAGCTTGCCGATCCGTTCTAAGACGTCTTTGACTTGTTTCTGTTTAAACAAGAGCTGGCCTTCGTAGGTCATGTGCTGAAGCTGGCAGCCGCCGCATTGCTTGTAAATTGGGCATGGGGCGTCCGTTCTGTGCGGGCTTTCTTCTTTCAGCTCAATCAGACGGCCAAAAGCAAAGCCTTTTTTGACACGTGTGACTTTGATTTGGGCTTTTTCTTCCGGCAGAGCGTTCGGCACGAAGATCGGGAAGCCCTGCACCTTTGCGACGCCCGCTCCTTCGTGCGTCAAATCTTCAAATGTCACATCGTAGTATTCATTTTTTTCTACTGGGGGTTTCATTTTCATGTATGTTCACCTCTTGTTTTAAGCGAAAGAAAAACTTGGCTCATTAAAGCCAAGTTTTTAGTCATCCAGCTGTTCCGCTTTCTCCTTCGGCATGACGACGTGAATGTGTCGGTACAGATTCACGAATTCGCCCGGCAGCATGCCGCCGTACTCGCCGTCCAGGTTCAGCTGCATCTTTTCTGATACATTGACTTTCACGCGGTTCGCTTTTGTATAAATAATGTGCTGATCGTTGATGTGTTCGCCGCGGAGCGCCATTGATGCGACTCTGATAAATTCAGCAAGGTTTGCTTTCTTTAATATCATCAAATCAAACATGCCGTCATTCAGGCTGGAATCCGGCGCGAGTTTTTCGAACCCGCCGACGGAATTTGTCAGCGTGACCAAAAACAGCATGATTTCACCTTGAAACAGCTTGCCGTCATATTCAATCTCGACTTCTGTCGGACGAAGTGAAGGCAGCATTTCCATACCCTTTAAATAATAAGCAAGCTGGCCGAGCATCGTTTTGAGTTTGCTTGGGACGTCGTACGTCAGCTCCGTCAGGCGGCCTCCGCCGGCGATATTGATAAAATACTGGCCGTTGACCTGTCCGATATCAATTGGGCGGGCAACACCGTTAATCACTGTATCCGCCGCTTTTAAAATATCCTCTCGCGGAATGCCAAGCGCTCTGGCGAAGTCATTTGTTGTGCCGACAGGAATCACGCCGAGTGTCGGACGATTGTCTAGTGGAGCAAGCCCGTTGACGACCTCGTTGATCGTTCCGTCTCCGCCTGCCGCAATGATCAGGTCAAACTCACGCAATGCCGCTTCCTTGGCAGCATGCGTTGCGTCTCCCGCACATGTTGTGGCATGGGTGGAGGTTTCATAGCCGGCTTGTTCAAATTTTTGCAGGACCTGGGCAAGATGCTTTTTAAAAACCTCCCGTCCCGAAGTCGGATTGTATATTATGCGTGCACGTTTCATTATCTCATCATCCTACTTAAGAGTATCCGATCCATTTTTACACTAACAACCTTTAATTATACTATGAGTTAAAAAAATCGCAACAAAATGTACATAATCTTACAGATGAAAACGCACAAAAGCTCAAAACTGATTCTTGTTTTGAGCTTTTGTCATCCTTAACATTCTTTCAGCTTGATTGAAAACCCTTGTAGTCTAGGAAGGGGGAGCATTGGAGCGGAGCGAATGTAGAATTCGTGAGCACCGACGCGCAGACCTGACAACGAATGCGAGGGTTTTTCAACAAGCTGAAAGCCCCAGCATAGCTGAGGCTTTTTGTCATTTTTACTCTTCTTCCGTTCCCGGTTTTTTCTTGCGGAACTTCGCCAATACTTCGTATACGATTGGCACGATCAAGAGAGTCAGAAGCGTCGAACTGATTAAACCGCCGATAACCGTTACGCCGAGTCCTTTTGAAATGACCTGGCTTCCGCCTTCGAAGCCGAGAGCTAATGGAATCAAGGCGCCGATTGTCGCTATGGCTGTCATCAGGATCGGACGGAGTCGTGTGGAGCCCGCTTCTAAGAGCGCTTCTCTCGTAGACAGTCCTTCCGCTTCCTTATGAATCACGCGGTCAATTAAGACAATGGCGTTTGTAACAACGATACCGATCAGCATCAGCATACCGATCATCGCGTTCAGACTGATTGTCTCACCTGATACGTAAAGTCCGACCAGGGCACCGATGATTGTAAACGGCAGTGAGAACAGAATCGCAAATGGCGCTAATGCTCCGCCGAATGTAATCACAAGCACGAGGTAGACGATCGCAATCGCTGCAAGCATCGCTAATCCAAGCTTCGTAAAGGAATCCGCGATATCTGCGGAAACACCGCCTGTATCGATCGTTACGTTGTCAGGCATGTCAAGCTTATCAATTTTCTTCTGTACATCAACGGATACAGCTGTCACGTTATCTGATGCAACCTCACCAGTGACATCAGCATACACTTTCCCGTCACGTTTAGACACCGTATCAGATGTAGTGCCTTCTTTTACTTTTGCCACATCACCAATTTTGACTTCTTTGCCAGTGGCTGATGTGATCTTTTTGTTCTCTAAATCTTTGACACTCTTATACTCGTCTTTTTCGGTTTTAATGTTCACATCAAGCTCTTTGCCGTCTTTTTTCACGGTTGTGAGCGGGTCCTGTGCTGTCTCTGACATTAAGGCCTTAGAAATTTGAGAAGCTGTTAAACCGAGTTTGCTCAGCTTTTCTTGGTCAGCGACAAATGTATACTCATCATATGTGCTGGAAAGGCCTGAGTTTACGTTCTTCAGATCCTTTTCATTCTTCATGACCTTCTCAATGTCTTTGACAGTGTCTTTAATGTCATTTTCTGAATCGCCATACACATAGTATGTCAATTCATTGTTATTGCCTGAAGAGCTGAAGTCCTGTGACTTCCATTCTCCGCGGTCAGACTGCTTTTTGATTTCTTTCAGCACGTTGTCTTTTTCTTTATCAAAATCCGGCGTGTCGCTGTCATATTTGATGTAGAACAATGCGCCGTTTGAATCTCCTCCGGCAAGCGGGCTGCCAGAGCCTAATGAATACTGAACCGTATCGACATGCTTGCGGTCAAGCAGGATTTTTTCTGCTTTTTCAGCTTCATCTTCCGCTTCTTTTTTCGTTTCACCCGGTTCAGGGCTGTATGTGATCTGCATCGTTTTTTCTTCCGCTGACGGAAGGTAGCTGGCACCGATTAACGGTACAAGGAACAAGCTTCCGAGCAGCATCAGAACGGCGATGATAGACGTGATCCATTTGTGGCTCAGCGCCCAGTTCAATACTTTTTTATAGATGTTTGCGAGTCTGCCAGGTTTGTGTTCTTTCGCTTTTACAGGCGCTCCCGTTAATGATTTTTTGAACAGGCTGTGCGCGAGCATTGGCACGAGCGTGATCGAAATCAACAGGGATGCGGCAAGCGCAAATACAATTGTTAAGGCGAAAGGAATAAACAATTCACCAATTTGTCCGCCTACCAGTGCGAGCGGCAGGAATACCGCGATTGTCACAATAGTGGATGACATGATCGGTTTAAACATTTCCTTCGTTGCTTCACGGACCAGGGCTTTTCCGCGCAGCGGTTCATCTTTCAGTCTCATGCGGCGGTAAATGTTTTCGATAACAACGATGGAGTCATCGACAACCCGTCCGATGGCAACGGTCATTGCACCGAGCGTCATGATATTTAATGTAATATCAAGCTGCTGCAGCACAAGCAGTGCGATCAGCAATGATAACGGAATGGAAACGATCGAAATTAATGTTGATTTAATATCTCTTAAGAATAAGAGAATAATCACAATCGCAAAGATAGCGCCGAAAATGGCTTTGCTTAACATTGTGTCAACTGATTCTGTAATCGGTTCTGCCATGTCAAGTGTTGCGCTGTATTCGAAGCCTTTATGGTCTTCTTTGTATTGCTTCAGCTCATCTTTGACACTGTCGGCAACCTCTACCGTGTTGGCATCGTTTGCTTTGATGATGTTGATGCCGATGCTGTCTTTTCCATTTGTGCGGGAAATTGATTCAGCTTTTTTGACATCTTTAATCGTTGCAATGTCAGATAGCTTGACCGTCGGCACGTCTGTGCTAACACTTTGCTGCGCCTGTGCTGCCGCCTGTGCGCTTTGAGACGCTTGTGCACTTTGTGCTGCTGCGGCGCTGCTGCCTGCACTAGTAGCAGATGCCCTTGGAATTCTCATATTCTTCAAATCTTTAATGGTTTCAATATCGCCGCTGACGACGACTGATTTCTCTTCTTTGCCGAATGTGTACAATCCAAGCGGAGTTGTCACATCTGAACCTTGAATCACTTGTTTGACTGTATCTTCATCAAGGTTGTACTCCTTCATTTTGTCTTCTTTGAAAGAGAATTCAACCTCTTCAACCTGCTGGCCTGACACTTGAACAGAAGCTACTCCTTCTGTTCCTTCAAGCTTCGGTACGAGGCCATCTTCCACTTTTTTCGTCAGCTCTTGAAGATTATCTTTATCGCTGGATACGCTGAGCGTCAGAATCGGGAAGGAATTCATGCTGTAGCGGGAAATTTCAGGATCTTTCGCGTCATCAGGCAGGCTGACGTTTTCTAATGCTTCAGCCGCTTCTGTTTTCGCTTTGTCCATATCTTTCTCATAATCATATTCAATCATAACCGACGATGCGTTTTCATAGGACGTGGACGTAACTACGCTCACGCCGTCCAGGTTCTGCACCGCTTGTTCAACCGGTTTCGTTACTTCATCAGCGACTTGGCTAGGCGTCGCTCCCGGATATGTCGTGCTGATTGTCAGGTAAGGCATGTTTACATCAGGAATGGATTCTTGCTTCATATTCATACCCGCGTACAAGCCGGCTGCCGTTACAATAATCGTCATCAGCCATACGGCGAATTTGTTTTTCAGAACGAAATTAATAACGTGATTCATCATATCCTCCATTGTGTTTTTATTGACTGACTGGTCATTCTATATAATACTAAACGGTATAACGCAACATCGTCAACTCATATACCAGAAAATTTTTCTAAATTTTTCAATGATTAAGGGGAAGCACGTCATGAATGAGAAGAAAGAGAGAATCATAAAAACAAGCATTCGTTTATTTGCGAAAAAAGGATACGCTTCGACGACCATCCAGGAAATCGCCAGTGAATGCGGCATCTCAAAAGGCGCTTTTTATCTGCATTTCAAATCAAAAGAAGCGCTGCTATTGTCTGCCTGTGAATATTACATTGGCATGTCTATGAAAAAAATGAAACAAATAGAAGAGGATCTCGCTGGACAGCCGCCTAAAGATGTGCTGAAAAAGCAAATCAGCGCCCAGTTTGAGGATTTTCGCGATCATAAGGATTTTATTGTTCTGTTGCTTACTGAAAATATCATTCCGGAAAACCAAGAAGTGAAGCAATACTTTTACAAAGTCACAGCCGAGACAGATAAACTGTATCGGAACGCTTTGCTTGCGACTTATGGCAAGGAAACTGAGAACTACCTCTCAGACCTCTCCATCATGGCAAGAGGCATTGTGCACTCCTATATGAATGTGATGGTATTTAATGAAGAAATCAAAATTGATGCAGACAACATATCTGAATTTATCATGGAGAGACTGGATGATCTTGTACAGGGGCTAAGCCGTTCCAGCCTGAATCCGCTCATGCCAAAAGACATTTACAGCCTGGTGCCGGCGGATAAAGGCCAGATCCTTCAGGACATTCAAAAAGTGAAAGAAAACACCGCATTGCCTGAGGACATCATCGTTTCGCTCGATGTGATCGAGGAAGAGCTGTCACAGGAAAAGCCGCGCAAGCCGATTATCAAAGGCCTGCTGTCAAATTTGACCGGAAGTGATTTCGAAGAAGTTGAAAAGCTTCGCGCTTTGATCTCTATCTTTATTTCTATTTGATCAAAAAAAAGCAGCTCCCTCTGCAATGAGGAGAGCTGCTTTTTCATTAGCGTTTTTTGATTTCTTCAAGCAGGATTTTGTTAACCATCGGCGGGTTGGCTTGTCCTTTGGACGCTTTCATAATTTGTCCGACAAGGAAGCCGATCGCGCGGTCTTTCCCGTTTTTAAAGTCTTCAATCGACTGAGGATTGTTGTCAAGCGCCTCTGTGACAAGCTTCAGAAGCACGCCTTCATCAGAAATCTGCACAAGGCCTTTTTCTTTTACAATCTTCTCAGCGTCGCCGCCTTTTTCAATTAATTCCTTGAACACTTTCTTCGCGATTTTAGAAGAAATTGTTCCTTTTTCAATCAATTGAATCATGCCGGCAAGGCCTTCCGGTGTCAGCGCAACATCAGAAAGCTCTTTTTGCTCAGCGTTCAGATAAGCTGACACTTCACCCATGAGCCAGTTTGATGCTTGTTTTGCTTCAGCGCCTTTTTGAACTGTTTCTTCGAAGAAGTCTGCCATTTCTTTTGTCAGTGTCAGAACCATCGCATCATATGCAGGCAAGCCAAGCTCATCGATATAACGCTTGCGGCGTTCATCCGGAAGCTCAGGAATGCTTGCTTTTACGCGCTGCTTCCATTCATCGTCAATGTAAAGCTCGACAAGGTCAGGCTCAGGGAAATAACGATAATCGTCAGAACCCTCTTTGACACGCATAAGAATGGTTTTCTTCGTTGCTTCATCGTAACGGCGAGTTTCCTGCTGGATCACACCGCCGGACAGAAGAACCTGCTCCTGGCGTTTTTCTTCATGCTCAAGGCCTTTTTGAACAAACGCAAAGGAGTTCAAGTTTTTCAATTCCGTTTTTGTGCCGAATTCCTCTTGGCCGATCGGACGAAGAGAGATATTGGCGTCACAGCGAAGTGAACCTTCTTCCATTTTACAGTCAGACACGCCTGTATATTGGATGATGGACTTCAGCTTTTCAAGATACGCATATGCTTCTTCCGGCGTGCGGATATCCGGCTCAGATACAATCTCGACAAGCGGCGTTCCCTGGCGGTTGAAGTCAACAAGAGAATAGCCGTCGCCTGTATGCGTCAGTTTTCCGGCATCTTCTTCAAGGTGAAGACGTGTGATGCCGATACGTTTCGTTTTTCCGCCGACTTCAATTTCGATCCAGCCGTTTTCGCCGATCGGCTTATCAAATTGAGAAATCTGATACGCTTTCGGGTTGTCCGGATAGAAATAGTTTTTGCGGTCAAACTTTGTATCCGTTGCGATTTCACAGTTCAGCGCCATAGCCGCTTTCATTGCGAATTCCACGGCTTCTTTGTTTAGTACAGGCAGGACACCCGGATACCCGAGGTCGATGACGCTTGTCTGTGTATTCGCCTCCGCGCCGAATGGCGTCGGAGAGCTTGAGAAAATTTTTGAATTTGTTTTTAATTCAACGTGGACTTCAAGTCCGATTACCGTTTCAAAGTTCAATTCATTTCACCCCTTACAGTTCAGGTTTTGCTTTATGATGGTCTGTCGCTTGTTCGAATGCATGAGCGACGCGGTATACAGTGCTTTCGTCAAAGTGTTTTCCGATGATTTGCAGGCCGAGCGGAAGTCCGTCAGCAAATCCGCATGGCACGCTGATACCCGGAACGCCGGCAAGGTTGACCGGAATCGTTAAAATATCGTTTGCGTACATTGTGAGCGGGTCTTTCGTGTTTTCACCGATTTTAAACGCAGGTGTCGGTGTAGTTGGTCCAACAATGACATCATATTTCTCAAATACGTCTTCGAAGTCTTTCTTAATCAAAGTACGCACTTTTTGCGCCTTTTTGTAGTACGCATCATAGTAACCTGAGCTTAAAGCGAATGTTCCAAGCATGATACGGCGTTTCACTTCATTTCCGAAGCCTTCAGCGCGCGTTTGCTTGTAAAGGTCGATCAGGTTTTCCGCATTGTCCGTGCGGTATCCGTAGCGGATGCCGTCAAAACGTGCAAGGTTGGCAGACGCTTCAGAAGATGACAGCAGGTAATACGTCGCAAGCGCGTATTTACTGTGCGGAAGAGATACTTCTTCCCATGTAGCGCCAAGGCCTTCTAGAACTTTGAGCGCTGCAAGAACAGATTCTCTCGCTTCTTTGCCGACGCCTTCGCCAAGATATTCTTTCGGAACCGCGATTTTCAATCCTTTGATATCGCCAGTTAATGAAGATAGAAAATCCGGAACGTCTACATTTGCGCTTGTAGAGTCCATTTTATCAACGCCTGAAATGGCTTGCAGCAAGAATGCGTTGTCCTCAACCGTACGTGTAATCGGCCCGATTTGGTCTAATGAAGACGCAAATGCGACCAATCCGTAACGGGACACGCGTCCGTATGTAGGCTTTAATCCGACAACGCCGCAGAAAGAGGCCGGCTGGCGGATGGAGCCGCCTGTATCAGAGCCAAGAGAAAACGGAACTTCTCCCGCGGCAACCGCAGCCGCTGAACCGCCGCTTGAACCGCCGGGAACCGTATCTAAGTTCCAAGGGTTTTTCGTCAGCTTGTAAGCTGAGTTTTCTGTTGATGACCCCATGGCGAATTCGTCCATGTTCAGTTTTCCGATTGTGACCGCTTCAGCATCTTGAAGGCGCTGAACGACAGTTGCGTCGTAAATCGGGTCAAAGTTTTCGAGAATTTTGCTGGAGCAAGTTGTGCGCAGCTCTTTTGTTACGATATTATCTTTTACGCCGATCGGCATACCGAAGAGAAGACCATGCTCAGAACGGCTGTCAACCGCCTCATCGAGCTCCTTCGCATACGCGCGCGCTTTTTCTTCATCTAATGCCAAAAAGGCTTGTACCTTATCATCTACCGCTTGAATGCGTTTATAAGATTCATCGACCAGGTCAGAAATCTTAATCTCTTTTTTATGTATGAGCTGTTTTAATTCTGTGATTTTGTGATCAAATAATGACATTCTTGTGTCCCTCCTTTAGTCCAGAATTGATGGCACACGAATATAGCCGTCTTTGTGGTCAGGCGCATTTTTCATGACATCCTCAACCGGAAGACCTTTACCCGCTTCATCTTCTCTCATGACATTTTTCATTTTCAGCACGTGAGTTGTAGGCTCAACATGGTCTGTGTTGACTTCATTCAGCTCCTCGGCAAATGAAATGATGCTGTCAAGCTGTTCAGTGAACATTTTTGCTTCTTCTTCAGTAATCGCAAGTCTCGCAAGATGCGCAACGTGCTTTACTTCTTCTATTGAAATTCGTGACATATGATCCACCTCCACATATTTCTCCGTTAAGTCATATAATACTGATCATATCAAAAACAAGCCCTCTAAAGCAACAAAACGCCTTGGGGCGGGCCTGTGTTTTCGAGACAATACCCTATATATTTTATACTAAAAAGAGGCGAAGGAGAAACGAAATATTTTTCTGAAAATTTTTACTTTAATTATTTTTGAAAGCGTTTTAATCTTTATTCCCTTCTAGGTTTGCCCCGGTATTTCCCGCTGACCGTCTATGTTTCATCGCTTGAATGGGTGGGAATACTTTGTTAGGTTAAGTTACCAAGTGCACCTGCAAAAGAATGTCTTTTATGTCGCACTTGCGCCAGGCCGCTTAACTGGCACCATCAATTTGAGAGGTGATGCAAAATTATTAGAATTGAAGAGAGGGTAAAACGTGAGTATTGAAATTATTATTTCTTTAGGAATTTACTTTATTGCCATGCTGTTAATCGGCTGGTATGCATTTAAGAAAACAACTGATATTAACGATTACATGCTTGGAGGAAGAGGTCTCGGGCCGTTTGTTACTGCTTTGTCTGCCGGAGCGGCGGATATGAGCGGATGGATGCTGATGGGTGTTCCCGGCGCGATGTTTGCGACAGGGCTGTCAACCTTATGGCTTGCTTTAGGTCTTACAATCGGGGCGTACTCAAACTACTTGCTGCTGGCTCCAAGGCTGCGTGCTTATACGGAAGCGGCGGATGACGCGATTACGATTCCTGATTTCTTTGATAAACGATTCCAGCATTCTTCATCACTGCTGAAAATCGTATCTGCTTTGGTTATCATGATCTTTTTCACATTGTATACCTCTTCCGGTATGGTATCTGGCGGACGGCTGTTTGAATCTGCTTTTGGCGCGGATTACAAACTGGGCTTGTTTCTGACTACCGCGGTTGTCGTGTTATATACACTGTTTGGCGGTTTCCTTGCTGTCAGTCTGACTGACTTTGTACAGGGTGCGATCATGTTTGCAGCACTAGTGCTTGTGCCGATCGTTGCTTTTACCCATGTGGGCGGCGTTGCTCCTGCTTTCCATGAAATCAGCGCTGTTAACCCAAATCTATTGGATATCTTTAAAGGCGCGAGCGTCATTAGCATTATTTCCTATTTAGCCTGGGGCTTGGGCTACTACGGCCAGCCTCATATTATCGTCCGGTTTATGGCCATTAAAAACATTAAAGATTTAAAACCTGCACGCCGAATCGGCATGAGCTGGATGGTTATTTCAGTTCTCGGTTCCGTGCTGACCGGTTTAATCGGTGTTGCTTACGCCCATAAATTCGGAGTTGCTGTAAAAGATCCGGAGATGATTTTCATTATCTTCTCTAAAATCCTGTTCCACCCTTTAATTACAGGATTCTTATTGTCAGCTATTTTGGCTGCGATCATGAGTTCCATCTCTTCACAGCTCTTAGTAACAGCAAGTGCTGTGACAGAGGATTTATACCGGACGTTTTTCAGACGAAAAGCTTCCGATAAAGAACTAGTAATGGTCGGGCGTCTGTCCGTCTTAGTGATTGCCGTTATTGCGGTTCTCTTATCCTTGAACCCGAGCAGCACCATTCTTGATTTGGTCGGATACGCGTGGGCCGGCTTCGGTTCAGCTTTCGGGCCTGCGATTCTGCTCAGCCTGTATTGGAAGCGGATGAACGAATGGGGCGCGCTTGCTGCGATGATTGTCGGGGCTGCGACCGTGTTGATCTGGATTACAACCGGCCTGGCAAAATCAACCGGCGTGTACGAAATCATCCCTGGGTTTATCCTCAGTATGATTGCCGGCATTATCGTCAGCATGATCACAAAGCGGCCTGCAAAAGCCTCTTACCGATTATTCGGTGTCATGGAAAAACTGTTAAAACGCAAAAAATAATCAAAAAGCCATCAAGCGCTGCTTGGTGGCTTTTGTGCCCTTGTTTTGCGATAAATACTGTGAGAAAATCATATTTATTTAAAAACACCATAGATAAGGGGGAAGTTGCTGTTGAGCTGGTATATTGATCCTGACATTTTATTGAAATTAGGCATTGCCACTTTGATTGGCATGGTCATCGGGCTGGAGCGCGAGCTGAAGAATAAGCCGCTCGGGTTAAAAACCTGTATCGTTATCGCCGTCAGCTCATGCATGCTGACGATCGTCAGTATTAACGCGGCATATCATTTCCCTAAATACTACCGCATCATGATGGACCCGCTGCGTCTGCCGGCGCAAATCATCTCCGGCGTCGGGTTTATCGGCGCAGGTGTCATTTTGCGGAAAAGCAACGACGTCATTTCCGGCTTAACCACATCGGCTATGATTTGGGGTGCGGCAGGGCTCGGGCTTGCTACCGGAGCGGGATTTTACAAAGAAGCCTTTGCCAGCCTTCTGTTCATCCTGATCAGCGTTGAATTTCTTCCGTGGGCGGTCAGAAAAATCGGTCCAGACCGTCTGCAGGAAAAAGACATCCGCATCAGAATGTCACTTTCTGATAAAGACAAAATGACAGAGATCTTAAAAGAAATGAAAAGAAGAAACATTAAGACACACTCCGTCCGAATCGATGACCTTCATGAAAAAGAATTTCCGATCATGGAAGTCAAAGTCCGTGTTCATAAAAACAGATATACGACCGATGTCTACTATGATATAAAAGACATTGAAGGTGTAGTCGGCGTGAAGTGCGATACATTATAAAAGCCAATGGGGCATTATATCCCATTGGCTTTTTTCGTTCTAGACGAGCTTAGAAAAATCAAATTCTGTGATCGGCGTGCGGTTTTCTATATCCCTTCTGAAACCGGCCAGCATTTCTTTTTCTTCTGCGCCTATTGAGTTAAGATCAAACATTTGATGCAGCAGTCCGTATATCAGCATGTGACGCAGACGGAGAAAATCAGGTATTCTTTTCAGCCACGAAGCATCAAGATCATTTTCTTCTCTGTATCCGTTCATAAAGTGCGTCATAAATTCCTCTGTAAATACGGCTTTATTTTCATATGGAACGACCGGGTACCACAGCACATTATAGAGGAGAATGCTGATATCATTGACAAACCAATTGTAGCCGATGTCATCAAAATCAAATGTTGTGATTTTCCCTTGGTCCCAGTTAAAATTGCCATGGTGGAGGTCTGCATGAACCAAGCCATAGCTGTCCCTGCTTTTTGGTAATTGGCGCAGTTCATTCATTAGCTCATCCGCCTGCTGAAACACCTGAGTCTGGTCTTCCGGCACGTATTTTCTAAGCATCAGCTGCTCTTCTTCATCCCACTCCTGTCTTTTAAAAGCAGGATTGTTGAGCTTGTAGCTTTTTGTCAAGCTGTGCATTTTCCCTGTGTAACTGCCAAGCTCAAAAAATAGGGTTTCATTCCAGTCGGATTCGTTCACTTTGTGCCCCGGCGCCTTCTCATAGGCTCGCAATAAAAATGCTCCGCCGCTTCCGTCAGGGACTTCTTCAACCTCTGTGCCGTTTAGCGACGAAATCGGTTTTGCGACTGAAAGCCCGCCCTCATCCAGATGACGGAGCCATTCCATTTCACCCATCATATAATCAGCCGATCTGCGAATTGTATGGGTAATCTTTAAAATATAAGGTTCATTGTCTTTTATAAACTCATATACATAGTTTTCGGCATCAGCCAGAAAACGCACCTGATTTCTTGAAAAACCGTATCTCTCCGCAGCCTCTGCCAAAACCTTCTCCTCACGAAATACTTTTTTGATTTCTTTATGCACGTTTATCTCCCTTTCTATACCTTTGATTTCTTCTATTGTTTTTACACGATTTCCAGCATCAACATACCCCCATTTGGTTTTTGTTTCGGCAGAAGCGGAAACGGTTGCGGTTTCCTTATACTGTTAATTGTAACACAAAAAAACCCTCGAGCCTTAATTGGCACAAGGGTTTTGCATGTTTATCAGTCATAAATGTGAACAGTCGGCTCTTTATCGCCAGCATCGCGGAGAATAACTGCTTCCTGTCCGTCTGAGGATGTAATATCCACTTCGAGATCTAGTGAGCTCTTTGAGTAGTAGTCCATGACTTCACCCGTTAAGAACTGGGTAAACGCGACGACTTCACTCTTTCCGTAGAATTGCATCGGAATTTCAATTTTCATTTTCTTCATTTCATCGTTTTCATACAGGGCCGTTCCGACAACACCTGTGTAGTTCGGGAAGTAGTTGTCAATTGAGTTTTTGAACCGTTTAAAGACTTCAGTATCATCAGGATATTTCTCTGCAGTGCTCGTATCGGCCGGATAGAAGACGTATTTTTCATTTACATCATCCCAGTTTGAGATATCAGAGGAGCCTGCTTTGACTTCTGTTTTGGCGATAAAATTGCCGGGAACGATTGATGTTTTGGACGCCTGTTTGTAAAGCGCAATCGTAATCGGCACATTTTTCAGGTTGTCTTTTTTGCGAAGGCGGTTAATGACCTCCTGCGCGATTTTTTCTCCCTGTTTACGGAGTGTGCTGTTGTCAATCTCCACTTCTTTTTGAGGGTCGCCTGTTTTTTCACGGTAGTAATACACTGAATTTAACGCCAAGCCGATCATAACGCCGCCAAGCTGGATGGAATTCTTGTCTTTTCTGACTAAGTAATCATGTTCCAGCATAGAAGCTAAATAAACCGGACTGCTTTCGTTTTTCTCTTCAGTCGAACCAGAGCTAGGGAGTGCTGGGTTCAGGCCCTCGTTTTTAAAGTTTTTATCTTCTTTTTGGGCTTTTTTCAGATCAGAGCCTGTTTTTTTCCGAGCCAGCCAGCTTAATACTGTATCTTCATCTAAGTATTGTCCTTCTTGGAACAGATAATCGTCTGTCGAGAAAGAGTCCTGGGCAAGGCGCATCAGTCCCGTTTCAAACTCATCAATATCAAGTCTTGTATTCAGCTGTTCCGTTGTCAGGCCGCGTGCTTTCCCCGCCTTAAACGGAAGCACCATTTTGTAATAGGAGTCAGAGATATTGTATTTCGGGATAATCGCTTTTTCTGACGATTTCGCCGTTTTTTGCGTAATCTCTTCCTCCTTCTTCCCCCCAAAACCTGACGAACAGGCAGACAGCATTAACACTGCCGCCGTTGCCGCCATTACCAACGTCTTTTTCAATAGAAAACACTCCTCTTATTTCTTTAGCTCTCCCATTAACTGTTCTTCATTCCACACTTCAATATTCAGCTCTTGCGCTTTTGTCAGCTTGCTTCCCGCCGCTTCTCCAGCGATGACCAAGTCTGTGTTTTTGCTGACGCTTCCAGTCATCTTTCCGCCGAGCGCTTCAATTTGCGCTTTCGCTTCGTTTCTTGACAGCTCTTCCAGCTTTCCTGTCAGAACGATGGTTTTGCCTGCAAAATAGGAATCGCTGTCCTCTGCTTTTACTTTTTTCGGACCTTTATAAAGTGTGTTTACGCCCAGCTCCTCAAGCTCTGCCAAAAGCTCGAGCATTTCTTCTTTATGGAAATAGGTGATGACTGCGTCAGCCATTTTTTCACCGATTTCATCTATTGCGAGAAGCTCCTCTATGGTGGCTTTTTTCAGATTATCCAAGCTTTCAAAGTGCATGGCGAGCGTCTTTGCAGCCTTCGAGCCGATAAAGCGGATGCCGAGGCCGAATAACAGGCGCTCTAATGAATTTTCCTTCGATTTCTGTATAGAGCTGATCAGGTTTTCAGTTGATTTTTCGCCCATGCGTTCGAGCTGAATCACCTGTTCCTTCGTCAGCTTATACAGATCTGCCACATTTCTGACGAGATTCTCCTGAAACAGCTGTGTGATGACTCGTTCGCCAAGCCCGTCAATGTTCATGGCATTGCGGGAGACAAAATGAATCAGCCCTTCTCTGATTTGTGCAGGGCATTCAGGATTGATACAGCGAAGTGCCACTTCTCCTTCAATCCGGACGAGTTCACTGCCGCATTCAGGGCATTCTGTCGGCATGCTGAATTCCTTTTCTTCCCCTGTCCGCTGTTCAACGAGAACGTTCACGACTTCAGGAATGATATCGCCCGCTTTTTTGATGACTACCTTATCCAAAATCCGGATATCCTTCTCTCTAATTAAATCTTCGTTATGAAGGGATGCTCTTGAGACCGTTGTACCGGCTACTTTTACTGGCTCAAGAATCGCGGTCGGCGTAATCACACCCGTTCTTCCGACATTTAATTCGATATCGAGAAGCTTTGTCACGACTTCTTCTGCGGGAAACTTATATGCGATGGCCCAGCGCGGGCTTTTCGCCGTAAAACCAAGCTCCTCCTGCTGATCAAGGGAATCCACTTTGATGACGATGCCGTCAATTTCATACGGGAGATCGGCGCGTTTCGCCTGAAGCTCATCGATCATCGCAATGACTTCTTCAATGCTGCCGCATTTTTTCCGTTCCTGGTTCGTTTTAAAGCCGATGTCGTCGAGAAAATCAAGTCCTTGGCTTTGTGTCTCCACACCCATTTCGTCAAGCTCCGCTATACTGTAGACGAAGATATCGAGATTTCGTTTCGCCGCAATTTTAGGGTCGAGCTGTCTGAGTGATCCCGCAGCGGCATTGCGCGGATTTGCGAACGGTTCTTCCTCGTTTTTGACCCGTTCTTCATTGAGCGCTTCAAACGAACGCTTCGGCATATACGCCTCGCCGCGCACTTCAATCGAAAGGCTGCGTTTCATTTTGAGCGGAATAGTGCGGATCGTCTTCAGATTTTCCGTAATATCCTCTCCCGTTGTCCCATCGCCTCTTGTCGCGCCTCTGACAAAATAGCCGTCTTCATAACGGAGAGAAACAGCAAGACCGTCTATCTTCAGCTCCACATTATACGCCACATCATCACCCACGGCCTGTCGCACACGGCGGTCAAAGTCGCGGAGATCGTCAGCATTAAACGCGTTGCCCAGGCTGAGCATCGGCGTGCCGTGAGTGACTTTTTGAAACGCATCAAGCACAGCGCCGCCGACACGCTGTGTAGGAGAATCAGGCGTTCTGAGGTCTGGATGCTCCTCCTCAATCGCAATCAGCTCCTGCATCAATCTGTCGTATTCGGCATCCGGGACGCTCGGTTCATCTAAGGTGTAATATTTATAGCTATACTTGTTGATGGTGCGGCGCAGTTCTTCTGCCCGCTGCTTCGCTGTTTCTTTGTCCATCTGCTTCTTCCTTTCCTCTTCAATTACTGCTTTTCTATTGGCGCGAATGCCGCTAACAGGCGTTTCACACCGATCGGGCTCGGGAAGGCAATATCGAGTTCGGTCCCTTCTCCTTCGCCTTTCACGCTGACAACGGTGCCTGTGCCCCATTTTTTATGCCCGGCTTTATCTCCGACAGCCCAGTTTAGGGTATCGCCGCCTGTTTTGCTTGCGTAGGACACCGGACGGGAAACAGGGCCGCGTCTCGGCTGCATTTTTCTCGCAGACGGCGCTCTCGTTTCTTTTTTCTCATTTAGGTTTTCCAATAAATCATCTGGAATTTCACCGATAAAGCGTGATTCCGGGTTCATGTTTGTTCTGCCAAACAACGTGCGCATTTTTGCGTTGGTCAGATAAAGCTCCTGCTCCGCTCTTGTAATGCCCACGTAAGCGAGACGGCGTTCTTCTTCCATCTCTGCTTCTTCCATCAGTGAACGGCTGTGCGGGAAGACGCCTTCCTCAAGTCCCATAAGGAAAACAACCGGGAATTCCAGTCCTTTTGCGGCGTGCAGCGTCATCAGTGTGATCGCATCCGTGCCGCCGGATTCTTCCTCTTTCTGGTCGAGCTGGTCGATATCAGCGATCAGTGCCAAATCTGTCAGGAACGCAACGAGTGTTTTGTCTTCGCTTTTCTGTTCAAAGTTTTTCGTTACAGACAGGAACTCGTCGATGTTTTCTAAACGGCTTTGGGCTTCAATTGATTTTTCAGCCTTCAGCATCTCTCTGTATTCGGTTTTATCGAGAATTTCTTCGGTCAGCTCGGTAATTGATAAATAGTCCTGCATGTTTGTCAGGTTCTCAATCATCTGTCTGAAGCTGTCGAGCGCGTTTGCTGCCTTGGCGCTGACGCCAATGAAATCAACCTGCTGAATCGCTTGGAATAGTGACAAGCCGTTCATCGCTGCATATGAAGCGATTTTTTCAAGCGATGTGGCGCCGACCCCGCGCTTCGGCACATTGACAATACGCGTGAAGCTGATGTCATCATCCGGATTGGATACGAGACGCAGGTACGCGAGGATATCTTTGATTTCTTTTCTGTCATAGAACTTTGTGCCGCCGACAATGTTATAGTTCAGGCCCGCTTTGAGAAGCGTTTCCTCAATCACACGGGACTGGGCGTTTGTCCGGTACAAGATGGCGATATCCGACAGCTTCCGTTTGCCGGTGTTATGAAGCTCATAAATTTTCCCGGCAACAAATTGTCCTTCACCGAATTCATTGTCTCCGCGGTAATAGGAAATTTTAATTCCTTCATCGTTTTCCGTCCATAGATTTTTCGGCTTTCGGTTTGTGTTGTTTTGGATCACTTCGTTGGCCGCGCGCAAGATCCGTTTTGTTGAACGGTAGTTTTGTTCAAGCAAAATGACGCTGGCATTCGGATAATCCTTTTCAAAAGAAAGAATGTTGGCAATGTCCGCCCCGCGCCATCTGTAGATGGACTGGTCGGAGTCACCGACAACACAAAGGTTCTGGAAACGCTCCGCCAGCTGCTTCACGAGCATGTATTGCGCTCTGTTCGTATCCTGATACTCATCGACGTGGATGTATTGGAATTTGCGCTGATAAAACTCAAGCACTTCCGGAATACGGTCAAATAGTTTAATGGTCGTCATAATTAAGTCGTCGAAATCAAGCGACTGGTTTTTCAGCAGTTTTTTCTGATAATCAGTGTATACATCGCTGACGACCTGATCATAGTAGCCGCCGGCAACCTTAGAAAATTCCTCAGGTTCGGTTAATTCATTTTTCGCACTGCTGATCGTGCCGAGGATGCTCCTCGGATCAAATTTTTTCGGATCGAGGTTACGTTCCTTCAAAATTCCCTTGATGACTGAAAGCTGGTCAGCCGTATCAAGGATTGAGAAATTGCGGTTGATCCCGATGCGGTCGATATCTCGGCGCAAAATCCGCACACACATGCTGTGGAACGTGGAAATCCAGATATCATCCGCTCCGGGCCCGAGAATGCTCTCCACACGTTCTTTCATTTCTCTGGCCGCTTTATTTGTAAATGTGATCGCCAGAATGTTCCACGGCGCCACATGCTTTTCCGCCATTAAGTAAGCGATTCTGTGCGTCAGGACACGCGTCTTTCCGCTTCCCGCTCCCGCCATCAGCAGCAAAGGCCCGTCCGTTGTTTTGACAGCTTCCTGCTGAACGGGGTTTAATCCGCTTAATAGTTGATTGCTAATGTAATTCAAAATTCGTCACCCGCCTATACAAACATATGTTCTATCATAAACCAAATCCGTACATTTCGCTACTCGCCTTTGACAGCTGCTACTGTCTTCAGCGCTTCATCAAAATCCTCATACACAGCGTTGCCCACCACAATGACATCCGCGTGCTCGGCATACTGTTTCGCCGTCTCCGCATCTTTAATGCCGCCTCCGTAAAACAGGGTGGACGTTTCCAATACAGCCTTCGTTTTCTTCACGGCTTCTATGTCCCCAAGAGCGCCGCTGTATTCCAGATAAAAAATCGGCAGCTGCAGCAGCTCAGACACGCGCGCATAGGCGATGATATCGTCATGATTCAGATTGGTGTCCGCCTCCGTTAAAGCCGCGGCTTTGCAATCAGGATTTACGATACAGTAGCCTTCCGCCACGATTTCTTCCATCGACATCAGTTCTCCATATTCCTTCATGGCTTTCTGATGCATCCCGACAATCCAATCCGGATTTTTGCTGTTTAATACACTCGGAATAAAATATAAGTCAAAGCCAGGGACAATCGCTTCAATCGCTGACACCTCAAGGACACACGGCACCAAAAACCGTCTCACCTGAGACAGCATCCGCAGGACATTATCCTCCGTCACACCGTCGCTTCCTCCGATAATGACCGCATCAGTCCCTGACTCACAAAGAATCTCAAGCTGTTCATCAGGCAAATCTTTATTTGGATCGAGTTTAAAGACATGCTTCCACTCCGTTACATCGTACACGTCATCCGTTCCTCCATTCGTTTCTTACCATTTAAACATTATAACAAATTCACATAGCGCGGAAAAACGGAAAAAGCCGTCATTCTCGTTATTCACTGAAAAAGGTGTTTTGATTCTATTTCCGCAGAAAAAAAGCGGCTGTTCCGCTCTCTTTTTATAGAAAAAACACAGTAATATTTTCTATTGTTTGGAAACGCTCCAACAGTGGAAATGGTTACATAAAAAGGGAGGCTAACAGATGGAATATATCATTATTGCACTTATTGCATTTATCATCGGGATCATCGTTATCCCCATCGCATTGTTTGTCTGGATCTACATAAAGGACGAAAAACAGCAGGAGCATTCAATCCTCCGCAATTATCCTGTCATCGGAAGGTTTCGCTATATTTTTGAAAAAATCGGACCGGAGCTGCGGCAGTATTTATTCAGCAATGACAATGAGGAACAGCCTTTTTCACGAAAAGAATATGAGCAAACAGTCATATCAGGAAAATACAAAAGCAGAATGATGGGATTCGGATCGGTAAGAGATTTTGATCAACCGGGCTATTATATCCGAAACGCCCTTTTCCCAAAGCAAAAAGAAGAATTGCGTGTGGGCCAGTCTCCGAAAATCGAAACCCACATCTATAAAATCGATTCGGACAATCTGTTCAGACGCAGCGAACATGCCGAACGTACCAAGGCTGATCCGTATTTTCTCCATCCGGATGATGTTCAAGTCATCGGTGGGAGTACATGCGAAAAGCCTTTTTATGTGAAGGGATTAGTCGGTCAATCCGCCATGAGCTACGGTTCACTTGGAGAGCGCGCCATTACGGCGCTGTCAAAAGGGCTGCACCAGGCGGGCGGCACTTGGATGAATACCGGTGAAGGCGGATTGTCTGAGTATCACTTAAAGGGAGGTGCTGATATCATCTGCCAAATCGGCCCCGGTCTATTTGGCGTACGCAATAGAAAAGGGGAATTTTCGTGGGAGGAATTTAAAAAGAAAAGCCGGCTAGATCAAATTAAAGCGTTTGAGCTGAAGCTCGCACAAGGAGCCAAAACCCGCGGCGGACATGTGGATGGCGCTAAAGTATCAGAAGAGGTGGCAGACATCCGGAATGTCGAACCCGGAAAATCAATCGACAGCCCAAACCGCTTTCATGAATTTTCAAGCGCGCCTGAAATGCTGGATTTTATTGAAAAGCTGCGAGACGTCGGTCAAAAGCCGGTCGGCATTAAAATTGTTGCAGGCCAGCCTGATGACTTGCATGAGCTTTTTTCTTATATGCAGAAAAGCGGAAAACATCCTGATTTTATTACGGTAGACGGTAGTGAAGGCGGTACCGGCGCTTCCTTCTATGAGCTTGCCGACACAGTCGGCCTCCCGATTATGACGGCGCTCCCTATCGTTGATACGCTGCTCAGACAATACGGCTTGCGTGACCGTATGAAACTTTTTGCTTCCGGAAAGCTGCTGACCCCTGACAAAATCGCGGTCGCTTTAGCTCTGGGCGCTGACTTTGTCAACATTGCACGCGGCATGATGTTTTCAGTCGGATGCATCCGCGCCCTCGTATGCCACACCAACACATGCCCGGCAGGCGTTGCAACAACAGATCCGAAGCTGCAAAAAGCGCTGAGCGTTGAGGAAAAACAGCACCGCGTCTGCAACTACGTCATTTCGCTGCGTGAGGGGCTGTTTAATCTGGCCGCCGCAGCCGGGATCGATTCGCCGGTTCACTTTTCCAAGGAGCATGTTGTCTACCGAAAAGAGGATGGCAGCACAGTTGACATCGACAATCTGATTGAGAAAATTGTTTCATAAAAAAACCGCCCCTTGCCAGACGGGACTGACCCCATAAGATGAGACAAATAAAAAACACCTTCAAGTTTGAAAACGGATAGTAGTTATCCTTAAATAAGACTTGGAGGTGTTTTTTGTATGGGAACAAGAGTGAGTTATCCGATTGAAGTCAAACAGAAGGCTGTAGAAATGAGATTGGCAGGCGTGCCTATGAAAGAGATCATGCAG
>NZ_JALNTO010000023.1:0-42142 GCF_023161785.1 Bacillus sp. 2CMS4F | reverse complement strand
TAATTTCGGCTAACAATCATCCGTTTTCAAACTTGAAGGTGTTTTTTATTTGTCTCATCTTATGGGGTCAGTCCCCAATGTTGGTATGTTTTTATTTTTATACGTTCTTAGAAATTATAAGATGAATATGCAGAGGAGTAGGTATCTCTTTATCATACTGGCTGTTCTAAAAAACAGAAGTGTCCTTAAAAGAGGGGAATTCTTTTACGGGTAGAATAAAAGAGAGAAAGTGATAGGAGGGTACAGTTTGCAGGAGATAAAAAAAGAACAATATAGTGATGCCAAAACATTGATACATCATAAAGAAACATGTTGCCCGACATTTGTTTATTCAATATTAGAACAAACAGTTCCGGGAGTTGTTTATGCAGATGATCAATCGTTTCTGATAGGAACCAGCTCAGGAATTTATTATGTTGCAGGGGATGAAAGGAATCAAAATGTAAATGAATTTATCGTTGAATTATACAAAAAGAGAGTTAAATCCAAAAAAAGATTTACTCTGTTTTCTCCCAATCGCTCATGGGACAGCGTAGTAAAAACTGTACTGCATGATGAATTGAATCAAATGATGCGATATGCGTTTTCTCAACAAATTTCTGCCAAAAAGGCTTTTCAGCTTCCAAAGGGGTTTACATTAAAAAGAATAAATGAAGATATCATTTCAAGCAGCACTGAATTTCAAAAAGCTTATTATGAGGAGTATTGGGGTTCAGTCTCGAATTTTTTAAAAAACGGATTTGGATTTGCTGTTATGTATGACAATTATGTTGTCAGTGAGTGCACTTCCATATTTCTAGGCGGCGATCGTGCAGAAATGGATATCTATACACGCGAAGAATATAGAGGAATGGGGTTCGCTTATATTGCTGGGAGTAAGTTTATAAATGATTGTCTCGAAAACGGCGTCAGCCCTAGCTGGGATTGTGATGTCAGCAACAAATCATCTATTCATTTAGCAAAAAAACTAGGATTTGAGATATCAACCAAATACTCCATCTTTTTTAAAAAATCAGGTTAAAAAAGACCCTTCTAAGGAAGGGCCTTTTCTTGAGCACCAAGCTGACGGAGAATATCATGCTTATTCACATGAACTCTTTTCTCCATTTAAAATGAATATGATTCGCCATCATCCGGCACTAGTACATGAGATGACATGCCTTTTTCATGAATAAAGCCTTTTAATTCTTCTCTGGATAATGCCCAATGGTTTACCGCTTCCATATGGCTCACGATTATTTTTGCATGAGGGGCAGCTTGATGCGTTTCATAGATATCTTCTTTCCCCATGACGAGAGAGCCGCCCTCAAAGAATTGATTGTTTCCTCCGTTCACTACAATGATTTCTGGCTGGTGTGTATCGATCTCTTCTTGGATCGCATCATACCAAACCGTATCTCCGGCTACATATAACGTTTTCTCGCTTTGGTGTTTGAACACGACACCGCATACAAGACCGGCAAGTTTTAAAATGTCTCCTCTGCCGTGTTCGCCTTTGGTTTTGATTAATTGAATACCATCAAAGTCTGTGTCGGTTGTGAGAACCTCGACATTTTGAAAACCGGCGTTTCTGACTTCTTTCGCATCTTCTTCATTTTGTACAAACATTTTTATGTCTTTTGGCAACATGTCTTTGGCTGCATCATCAAAGTGATCCAAATGCAAATGAGTGACAATGACTGCATCAAGATTGTTGATGATATGATCCACTGATGTCGGCAAGCTGACTAAAGGATTTTTTTGGTCTTGTCGTGGTGAATTTGGGAATGGAGGATAAGTGCCCTTTTCTGCTAACATTGGATCTATTAAAAACGTTTTGCCTGCATATTCGACAACAAGTGTGGCATTACGAATTTGTTGAATGTTCATATTAAAACTCCTTTTCTTTGATATATGTATAGCTTATACTATGACCAATCGCCAAATACATGGATGAAATCAAGTCTTTTGGCCGTTTTACTTGAATGTTGAAAGAACCTATTACACATGAACTTCGAACGGGCTAGAGTGCATCCTGATTGAAGAGAATGCAGGAGACAACCAAAATCGTACGCGGGTTTTAAAAAAGTGAATGTGGTTTTGGAACTCGGACATAGGTGCCAATTTCCTTAGCGCATACGATGTTTTCATTTGTTTTTGAAAGGATAGGATATGATGTTGGATCACACGGATATGCAAATAATAGAAGAGTTATCTAAAAACAGCCGTATTACAATGAAAGAATTAGGGGAGAAAGTTCATTTGACGGGCCAAGCTGCTGCATCCAGGGTTGCCAAATTAGAAGATAACGGAGTGATTGAGGGTTATACCATTAAAGTGAATCAAGACAAATTGGGATATTCTATCCATGCCTTGATTAATATCTATACAAAAAGCACGCATCATCAGCCTTATCTTTCCTTTATCAAAACGCAAGAGACATACGTCATCAATAATTATAAAATCAGCGGGGATGGCTGTTATCTTCTGGAATGCAGATTTCCCTCTAACGAATTGCTGGATGAATTTTTGGTAGGCTTAAATCAGCATGTAAACTATAAATTGTCTATTATTATTAATAACATGCAACAATAAAAATGCATAAAGTAAGAATATATAAATGCTAAAAAAACCAAGGGTGTCAGCCTTTGGTTTTTGTTATAAGGCGGAAGGATACTGAAGTGATGAAGACATTTAATCAGACTGTGGCGAATCATCCGCAATTGGAATCCATTCTTATTCCAATTAGTGATTAACAAATTACGAATATCATCTGGATCTGTGGGGTTCTTTGGAACAGGAAGGCGCTGCACCAGCTGTTCAACTGAATGGCCGACAATGATGAAAAAAGGCACACAAAGACGTCAAAATCACAGGCGTCTTTTTTAATGCAGCTTTTTAGGACTGGGATTTACATTTTCATGATCGATTTCATCAAATAAATTTCGGTTCTTTGAATGGGATGGCTGAACATCTTCTTTGATAAAGTCGGGGTGAATGATCTTTTTTAAATCCCTGACTGTTAAAGGCTTGGCTTCATCAATTAATTCTAAGCCTAATAGGCCGTTTGCTTCTAACGTCGCCTTTTTGACATCCTGTAAAGTGGAAACGCCGTGCAGCCTCAATTGCATTTCCAGCTGATCTAACGTCAGTCTCATTCTCTTTAAATTGTCTAAATGTAATTGGCCATCTTCAATGATAATTGTCGCTTTCCCGGTTAACAGCTTTTCAATCAAATTAGACTTTAGCTGAATCCATTCCATAAAAAGGAGTGAGAGCGTAAAAATGACAGCTGCAACTAGTGTTTTTAATAGGCTGTTTTCGATGATCGGCTGAACAATGATGGTTCCGATCGAAATCATGACAACCGTTTGTGCTGAGGTCATTTGCGCAATTGATTTTCTTCCTGAAATTCTAAGCAAAATCACACCAGATATTATGAGGACAAATGCTTCCCAAGTAAAACTCATCCTACCACCTGACCAGTAATGTAAAGGATTATAACGCCGGAGGCTAACTGCAGAGCGTCTTTGACCATTTGAACGTTAATATATCCGAAAGCCTGGTTGTTCATTCAGCATGATGAATGACTTTGTATGTTGCCAAGCTGCCCGCATGAGAATAAACAGCGATAAAGTTGCCTTACAGCGGTTCGCGTTCCAAGCGGCTTAGATTAGATGAAAAGATTTGTCTTACAATTTTGGACAGGTTGTATAAAAATAAAGCAGATATATGGACATTCTCAAGGCTGGTCCAGTATATTTCAGGCAGGTAAATACCAATCAGCAGGAGGAATGGGATGAAAGAGGTTACTGAATTACTATCACTGAATGCAATAGAGAATTTTATAAACCGTCACCAGTTAAGTTTTATCTATATATCAAGATCAAGCTGTACAGTATGCCATGCAGTTTTGCCGCAGCTCAGAGAATTGCTGGAACAGTTTCCGCATATCAAACTAGGACACGTAAATGCTGACAGGGTGGAAGAGGTTGCCGGCAGATTTTCGGTCTTCACCGTACCTGTTCTTCTTTTATTTATTGAGGGTACTGAATTTCTGAGAGAAGCGCGTTTCGTGCATTTTGAACAGCTGGAACAGAAATTAAAAAGAGTTTATCAATTATATGAGGAATAAAATGTGCAGCTAAACGAACATGGCATCAAGTCATGTTCGTTATGTTTTTATGAAGGAAGCAGCTGAATATGAAATTCATTGACATAAAATCCAAATGCATGAAATAATACTCATGAGTAATATTACTAAGGAGTATCTTTTTGTGGAGGCTGATCCGATGTGAAAAGCAGAAAAGGACGTAAAGGGGAGGAGAGCCGGAAACGATTGCTCAAAGCTGCTGCACATGAATTTTCGATTCGGGGATTTCATGAAACGAAGGTAAGTGCCATAGTGAAAAGAGCCGGGCTGACGCAGCCTTCCTTTTATCTGTACTTTCAAAGTAAAGAAGCCATCTTTGAGGAGTTAATCAACGATTTCCACTCTCGCTTAAGAAAGCTGACAGAATCACTTCTCTTGGAAACCAGATTACATGCGAACGATGTAACAAACGGAGTGCTCTCTGCTGTGGAAGCTGTTTTTCAGTTTCTGGCGGAGGACAAGGATTTAACAAGGATCGGTTTTTTTCTCAACCCAGAAGCGAAACAATTGAAACAAGATGTCGAGATGGTTTTGAAAGACAACTTAGAAGCAGAACAGCGCCTTGGCTATTTTCGTTCCGAATTGGAAATGGAAACCGTGGCGGAATGCTTGATCGGCATGATTGAACATTTGACCGATTCATATTTGTTAACCGGAATCAAAGATCCGGCAAGTCTCGCCGAGCAGGTTGTCAATCTCTTAATATACGGGATGCTTCCAAAAGGGAGTGACGCAAGATGATATCTATGATCATGAAAGCCAGTTTGGCAGCTTTTATGCTCGCGGGAGGCATCATAAAGGTGTTCCGCGTGCCCTTTCAAGTAAAGCATTGGCGGCATTATCAATATCCGTTATGGTTTCTGACTGTTACTGGTATTCTTGAAATAGCGGGGGCATTTGCTATGACAGCGGGAATTTGGAATCGGTATGCAGCATTTGGAGCAGGCGTCCTGTTTGTCGTTCTCATGGCGGGAGCGGTTCATGCACACATTGTTCGAGCGCGCCAATCAGTACTCATGACGATCCCTGCAATAATCTGTTTGATTGTTTCTATCATTATAATCATTTGGGAGTCCACATAAGCTATTCACTTAACAAACCAATTTGCAGGAGACCTCCTTCTCTTATCGAATAATAGAAATAGATCTTCATTTGTACGTTATTCGTCCGGCACCAGCTGGACTTTTTTTTCATAAAGGAGGAATACAGGATGGCGTTAACTTTGGAAGACATGACTGTGGAGGAGTTCGAAGCATTTCGCGGGATGTCCGTGCAAAATTATGCGAAACAAAACATACAAGCGGGAACTTGGACGGAAAAAGAGGCGCTTGAGAAATCGGAACAGGCATATGAGAAAATGATTCCGAATGGACGAAACAGCAGCAATCATTTCTTTTGGAACATCACAAATGAAGAAGGGGAAAGGATGGGCTGGCTCTGGCTGTATGCAGATCCGCTTCATCCGCAAAAGGAAGCGTTTATCTATTCCTTTGGATTGTATGAAGCCTTCCGCGGTAAAGGGCTGGCTCAATTGGCGCTTCAAAGTCTGGATGAAAGAGCAAGAGAGCTTGGTGCGGAAAGACTTGCTCTCCATGTGTTTGCGCATAACGAGACAGCCGTCTATCTTTATCAGAAGATGGGATATGCCATGACCAATATACGTATGCGGAAACAGCTGTGCTGATAATAGCTGCTTATTTAAGCAGTTTCCCAAACACAATATGCCAATGCAGATGTTTAGAGTCCTGGTAAGCTCCTAAGTTGGTGATCACACGGCATGCACCTTTTTCATCCAGGGTAATCATGAGGAGATATGTTTCTTCGGGACAGCCACAATATGGACTGGATAAAAAGGGTTTGTATGACAGTAAGCCAATACGTTATCTGCCTCTAATGCCTTATTTGCTTCGTTTTGCCGCTAAATACCGTCATCACAGTAAAAGTCTTCAGTCATATGATCCATCCTCACTTTGTTGCATTTACGAGAAGTTTCCATCTGAACGATCAGGGGCCGCACACCCTTGGTATTTTTTTGCCCCTGAACCCTTAGTCATTGCTGGCTTGATCGACGGGCTAAAGGAGAGGTCTGCTTTACACACAGCAAAAAAAGATTGACCTCAAAAATGTAAGGGGTTACAATTGAAACCAATTAGGAAAGACTTTCCCTATATTAAATGTATTTAGAAATATTTTTAGGGTTAATTTTTATTATATAATGATATTAAAGAGAAAGACTTTCCTTATTTTCGCAGAATGGGAGTGGTACTGATGGGAAATGTACAGGTTGGGCTATTAGGTGCGGGACGGATGGGAGCTTTTCACGGAGAAAGTATTGCGTTCCGTGTGAAAGGAGCAGATTTGTATGCGGTTGCAGATCCGGTTCCGGGGAATGCAGAAGCATTTGCAAAAAAGCTCGGCTCAAATATTAAAGCGTTTACGGATCCGTTAGACATGCTGGAGCATCCGGATATTGATGCGGTCATCATTGCGTCGCCAGCAAGGACGCATGCCGCAAACATTATTGCAGCGGCAAAGAAGGGGAAAGCTGTATTTTGCGAGAAACCGATGGCTGTTACGCTGGAAGAAGCGGATGAGGTCATCAGAGCAGTAAATGAAGAATCTGTTCCGCTCCAGGTCGGTTTTAACAGACGTTTCGCTAAAGGCTTTCGCAGTGCATATGAAGAAATCCGTGCAGGAAAAATTGGCACACCACAGTTAATGCGTTCCATCACGCGAGATCCGGCACTCGGCGATCCGACTTCAATTCCTCAATGGACGATATTTTTAGAGACGCTGATTCATGATTTTGATACCTTACTCTTTCTCAATCCAAATGCAAAGCCAATTGAAGTCTATGCCGCGGCTGATGCGCTTGTCAGACCTGATTTTAAAGACAAAGGATTTTTGGATACTGCAGTTGTCACGATAAAATTTGATAACGGAGCGATTGCAACGGCGGAAGCGAATTTCCAAGCCGTTTATGGATATGATGTCCGCGGAGAAGTGTTCGGATCTGAAGGCATGCTGACCATCGGAGATATCCGCCATACAAACATGACAAGGTATAACAAAGACGGCGTCAGCTACAACACGATTCGCTACGATCAGGACTTATTATTTGATGCTTATGTTGATGAGTTACAATCATTTGTGGATGCCGTTCGAAATCATAAGCCAACCTTAGTTACAGGCGAAGATGCGCGTGTAGCACTTGCCATTGCCGCAGCTTGTATAGAATCTTGCAAAACGAAGCGGCCTGTTACACTAAAAAACGGAGTGCCGCAAACGGTTTGAGTTTTTGATAGAAGAAGCTCCTTTTTAAAAAGAAATTCTGGTAAGCATTCGTTTATACTAGAGAGGATCTATTTTATAAAGGTGGCCTTCTTATGAAAACAACCATTTATGATGTTGCGAAGGAAGCAAACGTTTCAATCTCTACGGTTTCAAAGGTTCTTAATAACACCGGCAATATAAGTGAAAAAACGAAAAAAAGAATTTGGAAAGTGATTGAGGAGCTTCAATATCAGCCAAGTGTTGTGACTTCAGCGAGAAAAATGATGAAGACCATCGGGCTGCTCATTCCTGACATCGCCAATCCGTTTATGGCCGAACTGGCCAGAGCCGTGGAGGACAGCGGCCGTAAAAAGGACTTCAGTGTCATCATATGCAGTACGGACAATCATTCGCTGAGAGAAGAAGAATATATCACCATGCTGAAGCAAAAGCATGTAGACGGCATTATTGTGGCGACGGGTCTCAAAAACAGTCAGGCGATACGCGAGCTGATTGAAAGCGACATGCCGGTTGTCATGCTGTCGAGAGATATACCGCATCTGCCTGTAGACACTGTAGTGGCGGATGATTTTAAAGGGGGATACGAGGCAGCTGTCCATTTAGCCCATTTAGGGCATACAAACATTGCTGTCATAGCAGAAAAGATTAACAATACATCCATTAAAAATCGTGTCATCGGCTTTAAAGAAGGACTGCAGGTTTCAGGAATCCAAATCGATGAATCAGCTATTCTGGACTGTCCATATGACTTGTCAGCCAGTAAAGACATCAGTTTAAAGCTGCTTAATCAAAAACATAGGCCGACGGCTGTCTTTGTGACGACTGAGCTGCTTGCTTTAGGGGTTTTGCAGGCTGCAAGGCAGCTTCATATTTCTATTCCTTCATCCCTTTCTCTAATTGGGTTTGACAACAGCATCCTTGCAAAGATCAGTGATCCCCAATTGACGACTATCGCACAGCCGACTGAAGAAATGGGAGAAAAGGCAATTGAACTGCTGATGGACGGCATGGCCGATTCAAAACAAAAGAAAGTGATACAGCGCGTGATGCTGTCTCCTTCATTAATCGTGCGGGATTCAACGGCGTCACTGTTATGACCCTGTATTTTGGGGGATCTTTCTCTTAAACGAAGGGATCTCCCCTACTTAAACGTTAAATACAATCAGTCGGAGGTGTCTTGATGACATCCAAAAAGGCCTATATCAGTCTTATTTATTTTTTCGGGGCATTAGGAGGTTTGCTGTTCGGGTACGATACGGGTGTAATATCCGGCGCGCTGCTGTTTATTAGAGAAGACATGGAGCTGACTCCATTTTTAGAAGGATTGGTTGTCAGCGGAGTACTGATTGGCGCTTTAGCCGGGGCAGCCTTTTGCGGAAGATTTTCCGACCGCTATGGCAGGAAAAAAACAATCATCTGGCTCGGTGTGCTTTTTACAATTGGAGCCATTGGAACAGGCTCGGCTCGTAATATCGGAATATTATTACTATTCAGAATAGAATTAGGTGTAGCAGTTGGAGGAGCTTCGGCAATTGTTCCTTTGTATCTGTCAGAAATGGCGCCTGCCGCGATCAGAGGCAGAATCGCTTCATTGAATACATTGATGAATTCTTTCGGGATTCTCATGGCGTATATTGTAAACTTTGTTTTTTCATCTTCGGGCAGGTGGGATCTGATGCTCCTATTAGCAGTGATTCCCTCCTTCATTCTCATGGCCGGCATGTTTTTTATGCCTGAAAGCCCGAGATGGGTGCTGCAGAAAAGAAGTGAGGATGAAGCACGCCATATTTTGCTTCTGACGAGAGATCCGAGAACAATCGATGCTGAGATCCGCAGTATGAAGGAGATTAAGACGAAGGAACGTGTTTCCATATCAACATTATTATCCCCGGCAATCAGGCCGATCTTATTTATAGGTATTGGGGTCGCCATCTTTCAGCAAGTAATAGGCACGAATACGATTATTTATTATACACCGACCATCCTAGAAAATGCGGGGTTCGGCGCTTCCAGTGCCATTGCAGGAACCATAGGCATCGGCATTATCAATGTCTTATTTACGATTATCGGCTTGCTGCTGATTGATATGATAGGGCGAAGAAAGCTCATGCTGATCGGCAATGTCGGAATGTCTTTGGCACTTGGTATTTTGGGCATCAGTACGCTGTTCTTTCATGCACCCGATTGGCTGCTGTTATCCTGCTTATGCTTGTTTATGGTAGCGTATTCAGCGAGCTGGGGAATGGTCGTTTGGGTTGTGCTGGCTGAAATTTTCCCGTTGCAGGTCAGGGGAACGGCGCTGGGAATTGCCAGTACCTGTCTGTGGCTGGCAAATATTGCAGTGTCGCTGTCCTTCCCGCTGCTTTTAGATCTGATAGGTACAGGTGCTTTATTTCTCATGTACGGCGCCATTGGTGTACTTGCCTTTCTCTTTGTTTATCAATATGTGCCGGAGACAAAAGGCAAATCATTGGAACAGATTGAAGGAGAAATTATGTCAAAGAATACAGTTTCATCTTTCTAAAAGGGGGATTTCAATATGGGAAGAGAATATGGGTTATGCTTATGGACTTTCGGCAGCATTCCATTTGAACAAAAATGCCGGCTGGCTGCAGAAATCGGAGTAGATGGGGTTGAGGTCGAAGGGGATATTTCGCTGAATCCGAAAGACATTGCCGACACATTGGCTGCTCATCAAGTAAAGGTTTTATCGGTAACGCCAAGGAATGTGGATATTTCAAGTGTGAATGAAGAAGTTCGGTCAAAGGCTGTACAGTATTTTTTGGATTTACTGGATTGGGCTGTGGATTTAGGGGCTCCCCGTATCTGTCTTCACGGCGATGTCGGTAAAGTGAGAGGGAGCGGTGATGATGCGCGGGATTGGAGTTTATTGGTCGAAGGCACTAAAAAAATCATGGCCAAAGCGGAGGAATTACAGATTCAGGTCGTATTCGAAGTATTAAACCGGTACGAAAATCATCAAGTGGTGACTGGCAAAGAAGCGTTACAATTAATACGTGATGTCAGCAGCCCCAATCTCGAAGTACTTCTCGATGCGTATCATATGAATATAGAAGAAGCTGATCCTGTAAAGGCCATTAAATTGGCAGGGCAGAAACTCGGAGTCTATCACGTGGCTGATTCAAATCGCCAGGCGATCGGAAACGGCCATGCGAATCTCAAAGAGCAAATCGAAGCGCTTAATTTTATCGGTTATAAAGGCCCGATAATTATGGAGATGGTGGCGGCTGGACCGGATCCGTTTACTCCGATGAAAGGAAATGCCTATTTGGAAGTAGTGGCAGGGTATTATAAGTCATCATTAGAGACATTAAGGTCATGGGAAGGCTTGAAAATATAAAGAAAAAAGGACAACGGCTGTTGTCCTTTTTAATGCCGCTTGAACATTCCCGCTCAGTTTTTTTTATCTTGATGATCAAGCTCTTTCATCCGTTTCGTAAGCTCATTGAATGCCTGATCCAGCTCCTTGTACCCTTTATCATTTGGCGTCATAAAACTGAGCTTTCCCAGCACTTCTTGTCTTTCTGTCTCAAGCTTTAAACGAAGCTCCTCCCGGTCATTTCTTTCTGAAGGAACGTCATTCAATTGCTTTTCGATACCATTGTTTGAAATAACGAGTTTGCTGTTCGTTGTTTTCTCGAGAAAATAACGGTCGTGTGATACCACAATCAGTGTGCCGCTGTATTGTGACAGTGTTTCTTCCAGCTGTTCGCGTGACGGCAGGTCGAGGTGATTGGTCGGTTCATCTAATATCAGCACGTCTTTTTCCTCTAAGATATAAGCCATCAGCTTGCACTTTACACGCTCGCCCATACTCATATGTTGAATTGGTTCTGTCCATTGAGAAGCGGTAAATCCCAATCGCGTCATGATATTCTGGACATTTCCTCTCGCCTCGAACGTGTCTTGATAAAATAACTCCTCCGGTGTTTGTTCTAAAGGCAAATCAAATACTTCCTGTGTTAAATAACCGATTTTTGCTGATGGTGATATCCACACTTTTCCCTCAGCCGTTTCCTGTCCAAGAATGACTTTCAATAAGGTTGTTTTTCCGCTGCCGTTCGGGCCTGTAATGGCAACCTTTTCTCCGTGCTGAATCGTAAAGCGGGCGTTTTGAAACAGTGTCTTTTCGCCAAATGACTTCGTCAGGTTTTGAACCTCCAAAAACCGTTTTCCTGTTTTATGAGTTGTATCAATTGAAAAACGAACAGTATATTCCGGATCGACAGGCTCAGCCTTTGTCTTTTCGAGTTCTTTTTCAAGCCGCTTTTGTTTCGATTTGATCTGGGCATCTGTGCGCTTTGCTTTTACACGATGGTATTCTTTAAACCCTTCCTTTTTCGTCGATTGTGCGTGGGCTTTTTTCGACCATGAAGTGAGTTCTGTCATTTGTGCTTCAATCCGTTCAATCATTTTCTGCTGTTTTTCATATTCGCGCTGCTGTGTCAGTCTTTTTTCTTTCCGGAACTTCATGTAACCAGAGTAATTCCCTTTGTATTCAGTCAGCGTGTGGTCCTCGATTGACCATATTTTCGTGGCAGCTTCATCTAAGAAATACCGATCGTGTGAAACGAGAATGACAGTGCCGCTAATATTTTTCAGCTGCTGAATGAGAAATTGCAAGCTTATGTCATCAAGATGGTTTGTCGGTTCATCCAGCAGGAAAAGGTCTGCATCCTCTGATAGCCCTTTTGCCAGCCGTGCTTTCAGTTTTTCTCCGCCGCTTAACTGGCTGAAATCACGGGCTGGCACGTTCCATTTCTCCAGCAGTTTCACTTCGGCAGGTGTCTGATTCTCAAAGGAATACGATTCAGTTTCCTGTTCAACCAGCACCGTTTTTAAGCCGTGCTGCATCCATTGGATTTGTCCCTGTGACGGAGTTAAGTCCTTGTTGATCAGGTGAAGCAGCGTCGATTTTCCAGCCCCGTTTTTGCCGATAATGCCAATGATATCGCCTTGCTGAACGCTGGCATTTACGTTTTTAAAAACGGTAAGATCCTTCACTTCATAGCTGACGTTTATTAGTTTTAATTGTTCTTTCATCTATACCCCTCGCTTTAAGGGAGAACAAAAAAATCCTCCCAAATGTTTTGGAAGGATTAGCCGTGCCTTTGCCATGATTAAATAAGCTATTCTTCAGAAATAGCGCGTACGTATTTAGAAAATGGGCAGACTAATCCTATTTTTTATGATTTGAAATATGCGATTTCAAACGTTAAAAATAAGATTAGTTAATCATTGTCCACCCATCATCCCTTCTCAATTTATTACAAACAATATAGCATATTTTTCAATTCGAGCAAAGGTCATTTTCATCAAAAAAACTCCTGCTCTCATTTCTGAGGCAGGAGCTTAAAAGGGTTATTGCTGCTTTAATTTTCTTACTTTATAAATCACAATCAGCAAAATAAACCAAACCGGTGTAACAAATAAGGAAACCCGAGTATCCTGTGCTAATGCCAGTACAACAAGGACAAACGCCAGGAACGCCAAAATTAAGTAATTCGTAAATGGATAAAGCGGCAGCTTAAATTTGTTTGCTTTCGCCAATTCAGGTCTTGTTTTACGGTATTTCATATGGCAGATAACAGTAATTCCCCAAATATAGATAAAACATACGGTGGAAATACTTGTGATCAAGGTGAATACGCCTTCCGGCATGATGTAGTTCAATGTGACACCGATTAAAATCACGATAGCTGAAAAGAACAATGCATTTCTCGGTACCTTGCGCGGTGTCAGTTTTGCCATTGATTCCGGCGCATTTTTGTCTTTCGCCAGTGAATAGACCATGCGGCTTGTACTGAATACAGCGCTGTTGCAGGCTGAAGCAGCTGACGTTAATACAACAAAGTTGATAATGCTTGCCGCACCGACGATGCCGACTGCAACAAAGACCTGTACGAATGGGCTTTCGCTAGGATTGATGACATCCCATGGATAGATGCTCATAATCACAAGAAGCGCCCCAATATAGAAAAGCAGCACCCTTACAGGGATATTGTTGATCGCCTTAGGGATGACTTTTTCAGGGTTTTCTGTTTCACCCGCTGTAAGCCCGACGAGTTCAATGCCGACAAAGGCAAACACAACCATCTGGAACGAGAGGATAAATCCGTGTATTCCATTCGGGAACATGCCTCCGTGGCTCCAGAGATTTGAGAAACTGGAAACACCTGAACTTGTGGAAAAGCCTTTGAAAATCATAAAAAGACCGATCACAATCAGCGCCAAGATGGCAATAACTTTAATTAATGCAAACCAGAATTCCAATTCTCCAAACAGCTTGACGGTAGCCAGGTTCATAATCAGTAAAATAATAAGAGCGATTAAGCCCGGAACCCATTGCGGCACACCGGGAAGCCAATACTGTGTATATAGCCCGACCGCAGTTAAATCGGCCATCGCGATTGAAATCCAGCAGAACCAGTAGGTCCAGCCTGTGATAAATGCGGCCATATCGCCTAAATAATCCTGAACAAAATCAACAAAAGAGTGATAGTTCAGATTAGACAACAGCAGTTCTCCAAGCGATCTCATAATTAAAAAGCAAATGATCCCCGTGATCATGTAAGCAAATAAAATTGACGGTCCTGCAAAGTGTATCGATTTTCCTGAGCCGAGAAACAGCCCTGTCCCAATGGCTCCGCCGATCGCAATAAGCTGGATGTGCCTGTTTTTCAGGCCTCTCGACAGTTTCTGCTGATTTATATTAGGATCTTGCGTCTTGTCGTCTGTCACTTTGTGTGTTCCTCCATTGAAAATTGTTTAAACATGTTTTTAGATACTATTATAACACTAAAATTTCTATCTTTTTTACTATACAGGAAATATGGAAGGAAATTTTAAGGTTTATCGATTCATCACAAGATACGAAAAAAGCGGCTCAATCGTGGGAGCCGCTTTTGTTTACGCCATTTTATGATTTTTTCATATACAGATAAAGCCCATAATCAGTCGGAGCAGATGCGTACCCTATCTGACGCAGCATCGCTGTTATGTTGCCGCGGTGATATGTCCCGTGATTTACAACATGCGGCACCAGTTCAGAAGCAGTCGTTTTCATGATTCCGCCGGCGGGATTTTCAATCTGAAGGGGTTTATGGATCTGTTCCTTTTGCTTGAAAAAAGCTGTATATCGCTCGGACAATTTTAGAAACAGGGCTTCCATTTCCGCTAGTTCCTTCGCCACTGTCTGGTCTTTAAGCTGTTCAGCTAATGCCAAAGCATGGTTCATACTTTTTCCGGAAAACACTTCCAACCAGCCGAGATCCGAAAGATAAACATGGGACAATACATGGGATATTGACGGGAACACACTTTGGATCTCCTGACGATAAACCTCCTGTGGAAGCTCTTTTAATCGATTAAACATTTGCTGATGAGCCCATACGTTATATTCATACAATTGTAATGCTAGATCAGACATGTGAATTTTCCCCTTTCGCGTTTATTGTTTCTATTGTATACGAACAAACATTCTTTAGGGAGTTTTCTGTGAATAAAATGTATTGACAGAACATAGTTTAGAGGGATAAACTATGTAGCATCGATCGAAAGTTTAGGGGTGTAAACTAAAATGCAGGAGGAAAGACGTTGAATGAAGAGAAGCTATGCCAAGCGATAAATCTTTTCGTAGAAGTTTTACTTGAAGGTACAGAGTTTGTACATCATGAAGTCGATCAGGATGTATTCAAACACATCTCCAGAGAACAGGCCGACCTGTTAAAAATTTTAAAAGTCAAGGGCCCATCTTCTCCCGGCAGCCTGGCCATGTATCAAAACGTGCATAAGAGCGCGATTTCTAACCGATTGAAGAAGCTGCTGGAAAAGGGATTGGTTGAGTGGGATGACTGTCCGGTAAAAAGTGATAAACGCACGAAACGAATCAAAATTTCAGAAAACGGTGAAAGCATTATCGAAGAATTGGATTCAGCTATCTTTAACGCGCTCAAAGAGCTGATGCACGATATAGATGAGGAGCACTTACAATCATTCATTGACATATTTACCATTCTAAAAAGCAAATTTAAAGGAGGGGATCTTCCGGAATGAAATCGATTGTCAAATTCAAATGGGCCATTGCGGCGGTTATCTTAGCGCTGACTGTTATATTGAATTTATTTTCTCCCAACTTAACGGAGCTGGCCAATCAAAAGGGGCAGTCACAGCTGCCGGCTGATTCCGTTTCAGAAAAAGCAAATGCTATTCTGAAAAAAGCCGGAGAAAACAATAATTCGATAAGCATTGTCTTTCCATTAGATCGTGCGCTAAATAAAGATACAGAGGATCAGCTCCGCAGCATGATCGATAACGTCAAAAAGATTGATGGTGTTGAAGAGGTAACATCTCCGCTGACAGGTGAAAAAGAAATCAAAGATCAATTGATTTCAAAGGATAAGAAAACCATTCTTATTCCTGTAACGATCACCGGATCTGATAAGAAAGCGGAAAATATTGCTGATGATATTTATCAAATCGTTCCCGATGATTTGACGGCATATATTACGGGAGCGTCTCTTATCAATCAGGATTTTGCGCACAGCTCAGAGGATGGGCTTAAGAAAACGGAAGTGATCACAGTCTGTTTGATTATCGGCTTGCTGCTGATCGTGTTCCGCTCTGTTGTGACGCCTTTTATCCCGATTGTGATTGTCGGTTTCTCGTATGTAATCAGTCAATCTATACTGGGCATTTTAGTTTATAATGTTGATTTTCCTATTTCGACATTTACCCAAACCTTTTTAGTTGCCATCCTGTTTGGGATTGGAACAGATTACTGTATTCTTCTTCTGACTCGTTTCCGTGAAGAACTGGCAAACGGGCATGACAAAAAAGAGGCAACCCTTATTGCTTACCGTACAGGCGGAAAAACATTGTTTATCAGTGGGTTTGCGGTATTGATCGGGTTTTCTGCCCTTGGTTTTGCAAAGTTTGCCATTTTCCAATCAGCTGTGGGAGTTGCTGTCGGGGTTGGCATTTTAATGATCATCCTCTTCACTCTGCTGCCTTTATTTATGGTGACGCTCGGTGAAAAGCTCTTCTGGCCGTCTAAGAAAGTGCTGTCGCACAATGACAATAAATTGTGGGCGTTTCTCGGCAGACATTCTGTTGCCCGTCCGTTTCTGTTTCTCGTCATAACAGTCATCATTACGCTTCCGTTCATTTTGACCTATGATGACCAGATTTCATTTGATTCAACGGCGGAAATCAGCAGCGATTACAAATCCATCAAAGGTCTTGAAGCCATTAAGGATGGGTTTGGTGAAGGAAAAGCATTTCCGGTGAATGTGGTGATAAAAGGAGACAAGGATCTCACTACCGCTGAGACGATCCCTTATCTCGGAAATATCAGCAAAGCCATTGAGAAAGTCGAACATGTTGATTCCGTCATGACCATTACCCAGCCGACGGGTGAAAAAATCAAAGATTTATATATTGATAAACAGCTAGGCTCTGTGTCAGACGGACTGGATAAGACAGTAAAGGGAATTGCTGATGTCCAAAGCGGGTTAACGGATATTGAAGATGGGCTGAATCAAATGTCCGGGCAAATCGGAACGGCTGCGAATGGCAGCTCCGGAGGCTCACTGTCAGATGCAGCTGACGGTTTGGGAAAAATCAATCAGCAACTTCAGCTTGTCAGCAAACAGCTTTCTCAAACCGGCAATACCGCACAGGCGGTGCCGCAGCTCACAGCAATCAGCGGACAGCTTGGACAAATTCAAACCGGCCTTGAGCAAGCAAATGAGCAGCTTTCAGGCCAGCAGAAACAAGCCGGAACGCTGACAGAAAGCCTGAATCAGCTTGCCGAAGGTGTGAAGAGCGCAAATAATGGACTGACAAAAATCACCGACGGGATTACGGCATCCAGTGATATGTTAGAGGACATGGGCAAAAGCTCAACCGTTCGGGATACGGGGATTTTTATTCCTGATCAAGTCATGAAAGATAAGGGTTTTAAGAAATCAATTGATCGGTATTCCTTTGCAGACGGCAAGGGAGTGCAATTAAGCGTCGTCTTGGAGTCAAACCCGTATTCAGAACAAGCGATTACGACCATAAACCAGATCAAAAAAGCGGTAGCCGGCGAAGTCGGCGGCACGCCTCTGGAGGACACTCAAATTGTTTACGGCGGGGTAACGAGCGTCAATGCCGATTTAAAAGAGCTGTCTACAACGGATTTCTCCAGAACGATGGTCATCATGATTCTCGGGCTGTTTATCGTCTTGACAATCTTGTTCCGTTCAATGGTGATGCCGATTTATATGATCGCTTCACTGCTGCTTACGTATTACACTTCAATATCAATGACGGAATTGATTTTTGTGAATATCTTGGGCAATGATGGAGTCAGCTGGGCGGTACCGTTCTTCAGTTTTGTCATATTGATCGCGTTAGGGGTAGATTACTCGATCTTTTTGCTTGACCGCTTTAAAGAAGAGGTTCAGCTTGGCATTCATCAAGGTGTCATCAGGTCAATGAGCAAAATGGGCTCTGTCATCATCACCGCGGCTATTATTTTGGCCGGTACATTCGCGGCGATGATGCCATCAGGCGTAAATACGCTGATGCAGGTGGCAAGTGTCGTCATTATCGGGCTGCTGCTGTACGGCCTTGTCATTCTTCCGCTCTTGATGCCGGCAATCATTGTGACATTTGGAGAAGGAAACTGGTGGCCGTTTGGCAGAAAGAAAAATAAAGAATAGAAAAAAAGAGTGGTGACAATTCATTTGTTCATCACTCTTTTTTGTAAATGTAAAAGGCACGTTTTTCACCTGTCAGCAAGCAATGGAGGAACAGGGGAGAATCATCAACTTTCCCTACATCTGTTGTCGGTCAAATGTTTCCGACATACAGCATATGCGGGAACAAAAGGCGCTTGGGCAATTCACCCGTCAGCTTGCCAAAGAATTAGCCGTGAAACAAATCACCATTAATGCGGTACCGGAAGATATCGCAAATGTGATTGAATTTTTAATGAGCGAACAATCCCAATGGATCACAGACCAGACGATCCGTGTGAATGGCGGATTTATTTAAAATGAAAAAGCTCCCAAGAGTCATTCTTGGGAGCTTTGTTTTATTTCCATTCTGCAATAGTATCAATCGGCAGACGGTAGGAAGCGTATCCTTCGTCCGCAGCTTTTCCGATGGAAAGAAGCATAACAGGCACATAACGCTCTTTATCTAATCCGAAGGCTTCCGCGATGTTTTCTTTATCGTAGCCGCCGATCGGGTTTGTGTCATAGCCGTGCGCGCGTGCAGTCAGCATAAGCTGCATAGAAACAAGGCCGCCGTCAATCAGGATCGTTTCACGGTTCACCTGAGCCGGAAGCTTTTCAAAATGTGCTGTCAGGGCAGCGATTTGTCTGTCTTTGACCTCCTGCGGCATGTAACCGAGCTCCACGGCTTTTGAATAAATGTCTTCTAAGTAGTCTGCATTGTTCATGTCTGCAAAAACAGCGATGACGGCAGATGAAGTTGTGACCTGTGTTTGGTTAAAGCTTGCCAGCGGCGCGAGCTTCTCTTTTCCTTCCGGGCTGTCGATGACGAGAAAACGCCATGGCTGCGCGTTGACAGAGGATGGCGCAGTTGTAGCTTCCTCTAGGATTTCTGTCATCTCTTCTTTGCTGATTTTCACTGTCGGATCATAATTGCGAATGGAACGGCGTCCTTTCATAATTTCCATAAAATCGTTTGTTTTGATCATGTTGATACACTCCTTTTAAGTTTCGATATTATCTATGTTGTTTCGCATGCGCCCAAGTACATTAATAAGCACGCGGCGCTCTTCAGCACTTACATTTGCGAGCATTTCCTTCATGAAACGCTCCTTTTCTTTCTTAGAAGACTCGATTCGTTTTCTTCCTTGATCTGTTAACCGCACAAGGGTAATCCGGTTGTCTTCGGGCTTGCGCCGTCTTGATACCATGCCTTTGGCTTCAAGCTGTTTTAGGTGTCTTGTCACGGCCGCGCTGTCGATATTGACTTTCTTTTGAAGGTCGCTTTGACTGATCTCATCCGCATGATAAAGCAATGTCAGTAATTCCAAACGAGATTGGCTGATGCCCGTGCATGCCTCGAACTTCACGCCAATCACTTTGTTCACGCCTTGCAGCTGATATAAAATCTCGGCTTCCTCAGAACAAAATGATGCCAAAACCCATCCCTTCTTTCTTGTCAAAAAATAATTGATATATCAATGATTGACACGTCAATTAATATACAACGATTGATTTCAATTTGCAAGCCATTTGCACATTTGAAAAACCTCCCAACATATAAGTTGGGAGGTTTTTGTTATCCTTGCGGCTCAGGATAAAACATCAGCAGAAAAAAGCTGGCCGTTTTCTGTGATGAATTGATGTAGCTGTGCGGCGTGGATCCCGTAAACTGCATGGCGTCTCCTGGTACCAGCGAATGCTCCTGATCCTGCAGATTGACGGTTAACTCGCCTTCTTTGATTAAAATGTATTCTTCTCCTAAATGTGTTTTTGCTTCATGTATGCATCCCGGTTTCAGATCGACAACATAAATTTCAAACTTTGTTTCAGGATTGTAGGGAAAAAAGGGGTAAACAATGTAGTTTTCTTCATTATCTGTAACAGGTTCAATATCTTTAAGATTAATTTTTCTTACTTTCGGCTTGTCTTCTTTCAGAAAAACAGAAAAAGATACTTGCAGCCCATTTGCGATCTTCCAGAGAGTGGTGACAGTCGGGGTCGATTTTTCTTTCTCAATTTGTCCGAGCATCGCTTTGCTGACGCCCGTTAACTCAGAAACTTGATCAAGAGTCAGGTTTCTGCTTTTTCTGAGTTTGACAAGATTCTTTGCGATAATGGCTTGGATATCATCCATACATGTATCTCCTTACGTCATATTCACTTTATTATAACATATTAAAATCAGCTATTACATACAGTTGTAAGCTATAACATATATGTGTATAATATGTTAGACGAGGAGGAGAATCAGAATGATATCAGAGAAGGAAATAACTCATGCCACAACTTGCGAGCCATCGTTCTTACAAGGGTTTAAAGATTGTGTCCCGACGCTGATCGGCTACATCAGTATAGGTTTGGCTGCCGGGATCGTGGGAATTGCCTCGCATTTAAGTGTCCTTGAGATTACGCTGTTGTCAGGTTTGGTTTTTGCCGGCGGCTCCCAGTTCGTTATCTGTGCTTTGTTAGCAGCGAACAGTCCGATGTCCGCTATTATCCTGACAACGTTTATCGTGAATTTACGCAATTTTCTATTAAGTGCCGCGCTTGCTCCTCATTTTTCAAAGTATTCGCTAGTGAAAAATGTGGGGATCGGCATGATGGTGACAGATGAGTCATTCGGTGTTGCTTCAAATAAGATTGTAAAAAAAGAACCAATTAGTGATCGATGGATGTTCGGATTAAATCTCACTGCATATGCGTGCTGGGTGCTCTCTTGTGTGGCAGGAGCGGTCTTTGGTAAATGGATTACCAATCCGGAAACGTTCGGACTCGACTTTGCGGTGACGGCTATGTTTTTAGCACTGCTGATTTTGCAGATGGAACATGTTGTGCCTGCAAAGATTAAACACTATGTATCTCTCATTATTTACATGGTGATTGCGATGATTGTTTTCTCTTTCTTTATGCCGTCACATCTCGCTGTGATTATTTCAACGATCATCGTAGCGACAATCGGGGTGGTGACAGATAAATGAGCATAAATACATACATCCTGATGGTGATTATCGGCTGCGCGCTGGTCACAATGATTCCCCGCGTGATTCCATTTTTAGTTGTACGGAATATTTCCTTGCCGGAGCCTGTGCTGAAATGGCTCTCCTATGTGCCGGTTTGTATATTGACGGCACTTGTTGTGAAGGATTGCATGATTCAATCCAATGATTCTCTGAAATTGAATTGGCAGGCAGCAGTTGTATTGATTCCTACTCTATTGATTGCACTGAAAACAAAAAGTTTATCTATGACAGTCATCAGCGGTGTTGTTCTTATGGCAGGCTTGCGCTTATGGGTATAACAGTTGCTTACATCAAAACTCACGATATCAGGGGGGGAGCAGACCCTGGTATTTTTTGTGTCTATGATTCAATCTTTAAGCGGCTTTCACTGGCTGAAAGTTATGGTACAATATACAAATGTTTTACAGCTTCAATCAATTGTTGGAGTGACATCTGTTTCAGATAAATAATAGATTGAAGGGAAGGTTTTGATAGAATGCTGCAAAATCCAACTGGAAAAGAGCGTTTGGCATTGGCATTTCTGCTCGGCATGCTTGCTATATTGGGCCCGCTTAATATAGATATGTATTTGCCTAGTTTTCCTGACATTGCCGATGATTTATCGGCCAGTGCCTCGCTTGTACAGTTAAGTTTAACAGCCTGTCTGATCGGGCTTACCATCGGCCAGGTGATTGTCGGGCCGGTCAGTGATGCGCAGGGAAGACGGAAACCGCTATTAATCTGTATTTTCTTATTTGCGTTATCTTCTCTGTTCTGTGCGCTTTCACCAAACATTACAACACTAGTGGCAGCCCGTTTTTTACAGGGGATTACGGCCTCTGCAGGACTTGTGCTGTCTCGGGCAATCGTGCGGGATGTGTTCACAGGGAGAGAGCTTTCTAAATTTTTCTCACTGTTAATGGTGATTACCGCAGTCGCACCAATGATTGCGCCAATGACAGGCGGTGCTCTTTTATTGCTGCCGTTTGCCACGTGGCATACGATTTTTCACTTTTTAACGATCATCGGATTTGTACTTGTACTGATTATTGCGCTGAGGTTAAAAGAAACATTGCCGCCAGAAAAGCGGATTCCAAGCTCAATTGGAACATCTGTCAGAACAATGGGGAGCCTGCTGAAGGATCGTTCTTTTATGGGCTACGCGTTAACTGTCGGATTTGTTCACGGAGGAAGCTTTGCTTATGTATCCGGTACGCCTTTTGTGTACCAGGATATTTACGGGGTGTCGCCGCAGGTGTTTAGTATTTTATTCGGCATTAACGGCCTGGCGATTATTACGGGAAGCTTTATTATCGGGCGCTTTGGCGGAATCATTCATGAAAAAAGCCTGCTCCGCATGGCGGTCATTACAGCTATGATTGCGACTGCCGTGCTTTTAACGATGACGATGATTCACGGTCCTCTCGCTGCATTGGTTATCTCTATTTTTGTCTATATGATTACGATCGGCATGGTTCTGACGAGCACATTTACGCTGGCCATGGAAAAACAGGGGCACCGCGCCGGAAGTGCAAGTGCGCTGCTGGGAATGCTCCCGCTGCTCCTTGGCTCCATCGTTTCGCCGCTTGTGGGCATTGATGAGACGACAGCTGTTCCGATGGGAGCGATCATGTTTGTTACAGCAGTTATCGGTTCGCTCGCCTTTTTTAGATTAACTAAAGAGAGCGTGAAGCAGAATTAATCAAAAAAACCTGACGGCATGTCAGGTTTTTTTGATCTTATTAAAATAGCAAAAGCAGTCCGGCGATGGCCGGAGTCAAAAAGATTGCTGATTTCAAGACGGCCTTTGGCATGAGATTGGTGAATTTCGCGCCAACATACGCACCGCACATGGTTCCGATCAAGACTTTGACCAGCAATACATAATCAACAAATCCTTCCGTGATATACCCTATACCTCCGCCTACAGCAAGAGGGATAATGACAAGCATCGTCGTTCCGACAGAATGACGGATGGAAAGGTTCAGCATAATCATTAAACCGATTTGGATAAAGGGAGCAGAACCGATGCCGAATGTGCCGGAAAGTACGCCTGATACGATTCCTAAAATCACGGCTTTTGTATACATAGAAACATTGCTTTGATTCCCTTGAGGCTTTTCTTTTAAAATAAATAATCTGATTAAAATGAGAATCGCTGATAAAAATAACATTCCCGCTGTCAAATAATGAAGCAAATCGGCGGGAATAAATGATGTCAGCTTTGCCCCGAAAAATGACCCGACGGCAGCAAAGCATCCGACCGTTAAACCGATTTTTAATTGGATGTTGCCTTCCCGGTAATGGCTGTAGGCCCCTGATAAGCTGGTGAAAGCCATACCGGCGAGGGAAGTGCCTAAAGCTGTATGAATCGGAATATGAAAAACAAGGGTTAAAAGAGCAATAACAAAGCCGGCTCCCCCGGCACCAATAAAGCCTAAAATGATTCCGAGAAGAAACATAACAAGAATAATGAGCATATTTTTTCCTCCATTGTATTCTGAACTGTAAATGTAATGAATCTGAGTGATTGTAGCTGAGGCGAAGTGTCCGGCAGCCGATGAGAGGATCATCTCACTGGTTTACAGTAGTCCGTCGACCGTCGTTTAGCAAAAATATCGTACCGCAAATTTTGGAATTTGACAAGGCAGTTTGTTGCTTCCCTTTATCATCTGTTATATGATTTTGATGAAGAACAGCCCCTGAATCTATTCAAAAGAGGTATTATTTATATGGATGATTTTAAATTAGACAAGCCGACTCCTTATTACCTGCAATTTTATTTCCAGCTGAAAAAAATGATTTTTAACGGGACTTTTAAGCCGGGGGAACGGATCAATGAAACACAGCTGGCTAAAAGTTTCGGTGTCAGCCGCTCTCCGATACGGGAAGCTATGCGGCTGCTTGAGAAAGACGGCTTGTTAAGAGCAGATGACCGGAATGGATTTTCAATCGCTTCTTTAACGGCTAAAGATGTAGATGAAATTTATAAAATCAGAATTCCTCTCGAACTGCTTGCTGTCGAATTGGTCATAGACGAAGCGAATGACGAAGAGCTTCAAACGCTTGAAAAACAGCTTGAAGAAACAGAAAACGCTATTCGTAACGGAGCGGAAGAAACTGAAATGATCAGCTTAAACCAAAAGTTTCACCAGCTGCTTGTCGATTTTAGCCATAACAGACATTTAAAAAACTTGCTTGAGCATGTAAACGATCTGATTCACTTTTGCAGAATCCTTAATTATAAAGGGGACAACCGCCCTGAAACGATCCTGCGTGAACACCGCAGCATATTTGAAGAAGTAAAAAAGAGAAACAAAGAAGCAGCCAAAGAATATATGATGGCTCATTTCAATCATGATTCAGAACATTTGAAGCGTGTGCTTGAAGAAGGAAAAGAAAATTAAATGACATGTACAGATACCGAGGATGAGTCCTTGGTATTTTTTATTGCTCTCATCCCTTTAATAAATCGTAAATCATATATAAGGAAGCCCATTAATAAGATTCTATGATGATTGACTAACGAATAATGGGGGTTAGACATGTTTATCCATATCGTCCGGCCGGGTGATTCTTTGTTTTTCATAGGCAGAAGATACGGTGCTTCTGTTGATCAAATACGGGGTGTGAATGGTTTAGAAGAAACGAATATTGTGCCGGGGCAGGCTCTGCTCATCCCTCTTTATGTATATACAGTACAGCCGGGAGACACGCTGGCAGCTATTGCGGCAAAAGCGTTTGTTCCGTCAGAACGGCTAAGAGCCGCAAATCCCGCTATAAATCCAAATGCCTTGCAAGCAGGAATGAGACTGACGATTCCTAATATCTCAAACTATATCGCGGGAACATTAAGCTTTTACGTGCTCCGCAACCCGGATCTAGATCGTGATTTAATCAATGATTACGCCCCGTATTCGTCTTCGATTTCCATTTTCGAATACCATATTGCGCCTAATGGCGACATTGCAAACCAATTGAATGACGCAGCCGCTATTGAAACTACATGGAGAAGACGGGTGACGCCGCTTGCTACAATAACAAATCTGACCTCAGCAGGCTTCAGCACGGAACTCGTACACCAAGTGTTAAACAATCCAACTGCCAGAACCAATCTGGTTAACAATATTTATAACTTGGTATCCACAAGGGGATATGGCGGCGTGACGATCGATTTTGAACAAGTGAGCGCCGCAGATCGGGATCTGTTCACAGGATTTTTGCGTCAGCTGAGAGATCGTCTGCAGCCGGGAGGGTATGTGCTGACCATAGCGGTTCCGGCAAAAACAAGCGATGATATTCCGTGGCTGAGGGGCTATGATTATGGAGGGATCGGAGCGGTTGTCAATTATATGTTTATCATGGCGTATGACTGGCATCATGCGGGAAGCGAGCCGGGGCCTGTTGCGCCGATTACTGAAATAAGAAGAACAATTGAATTTGCGATTGCCCAGGTGCCGCGGAGAAAAATCATCATCGGAGTCCCGCTCTACGGCTACAATTGGATTATCCCTTACCAGCCGGGAACAGTGGCTTCAGCTATCTCAAATCAAAAATCAATTGAAACAGCGATGAGGTACCAAGCCCCTATTCAATATTCAAACGAATATCAATCGCCATTTTTTCGCTACAGAGATGAGCAGGGACGGACGCATGAGGTATGGTTTGAAGATGTCAGGAGCATGAGCCAAAAGATGCTGATCGTCCGAGAATATGGATTACAAGCAATAGGCGCCTGGCAGTTAACACTCGGATTCACACCAGCACCGTGGCTTCTGCGGAAATTTTTTACGATCAGAAAGGTTTAAGGGCACCGAGCACGGTGTCTTTTTAGTGATGTTTTAAGCGGCTGCTGAATGCTTTTACCGTCTCAGCCTGCCTTGCGTTGTTACTCCCATCGGGCATTATCTCTAAGCTGCTTTGTTAAAATCAGATGATAATCGTTCACGGTGTTGAAATATAAGAAGCAGATAAATGCCATTCTCACACAAAGGAGGACATAGGCGTATTTTTTGACTGCGGTGCCTCGAGCAGCCCTGAGTTCCCGACATATTGTCATTTCACTGGCTGGCAGCGCTGGTGATATCCTTTATCGTAACGGATTGATAGCGTAAAACCGCATCAGCCTAAAGCGGCAGAATAATTCGATCATTTGTCACTTGCATGGCGTCAGTCTCCCCCATTATGATCGATAGTGAGAACTATCATCAGTTTAATCAGGCACAAATTGCATATCATCTTATGAACGCTTACGGAATACGAGTGAGAGGAAGTTGTCAGAATGAAAAAAGTATTGATCCTGAATTTCCCAGCAGAAGGCCATGTAAATCCTACATTAGGCATTACGAAAGCCTTTGCCGATCGGGGATATGATGTTCACTATATATCCACTGAAAAATATAAAGAAAGATTAGAAGCGGTGGGAGCGACTGTCCACCTTCATCAGGATTTGCTGAGAACAACACCTATTCAAGTCGCTTCGCCAAATGGCATTCTTGATTTCTTGAAAATACATATCAAAACCTCACTGGACATTTTACATGTCGTAAAAGAGTTGTCAAAAAGCATTCAGTTTGACTTTGTTTATTATGATAAATTCGGTGCGGGAGAGCTGGTCAGAGATTATCTCAACATCCCGGGCATCTCTTCGTCTGCTTCCTTCTTATTCGATGAAGAGCATTTAAAGATATTGCCGCTGCATCCGGATTCAGAAGTGCCTTTACAATTGGATAAAGAGTGTGAAAATCTGCTGGCAGAGATGAAAGAAACATACGGCGTATCCCCGAAAAACTTGGTTCAATTCATGAACAATAAAGGCGAACTGAATGTCGTATACACAAGCCGATATTTTCAGCCCGAAAGCGATCGTTTTGGGGATGAATGCCTGTTTATCGGACCAAGTTTTCCAAAAAGAGCAGCCAAAACGGATTTTCCTGTTGAACAGTTAAAAGATGAAAAGGTCATCTATATTTCAATGGGTACGGTACTGGACAAAACAGAAGAATTCTTCAACCTTTGTATTGATGCTTTTTCTAATTTTGATGGATTAGTCGTTATTGCAGCGGGAGAAAAAGCAGATCTCACAAAATTAAAACAGGCACCGGAAAACTTCATCATTGCCCCGTATGTGCCTCAGCTGGAAGTGCTGGAACACTCAGACGTTTTCATTACACACGGCGGCATGAATAGCGTCAATGAAGGCATTCATTTTAACGTGCCTTTGGTTGTAATGCCTCATGACAAGGATCAGCCAATGGTAGCGCAGCGTCTCTCTGAACTCCAAGCGGGCTATACGATCTCTAAGGATGAAGTAAATGCGCAGTTATTGAAACAGGGGATAGAGGAAGTTTTACAAAACGATCAATATTTGGAGGGCATTAAAAAAATCAATCAAAGCTTTCAAGAGTGTATGGACATGGACGAAGTGATGGAGCGAATTGATCAGCTGATTCATCAGAAAACCAAATAGAAAAAAGTGTATAAAGAAAACCGCTGTGTTGAATAGCGGTTTTTTTCATATCTATCCGTAGACGAAACCTCCAGTACGCTGTGCAGGAGGCAATGATTAAAATGCAATTTTGATCTTTTGAGAATCAGTGATTTTCTTATGGTTTTGGTCAAAAACGTCACTTGTTGTGATTTCAATCCATTTGATCTCTTTTTTCTTCTTCTCAGCTGATGGTTCATCATGAGCATGTCCGCTTGCTGCGTTTACAATAAAGCCGAGATTGCCGGATTTTTCGGCGCCGCCTTCTAATTCACCATTCAACTCTTCAAGGTACATATCTTTATTCCAATCAAAGCTTTCACCTGTATTTGTTCTCATCAATGCAATCGGGGCAAAATTCACTTTCTCGGAAGATGTGTTTTTGATATCAACGAAAACTTTGACGAAATCAAACTCTTCATCGTGTGTTAATACATGAAAATAATCAATCATGCTGTAATCCGGACGTAAGTGGATCAGCTTCATTTCTTTTACTGTTAACTCTACGTTTCCAATCTTATAAGTTTGATTGACTTGTTTGATATCTTTTAAGACGGCTTCACCTTTGTCATCAGAAAACGTTTGATTTACCTTCAGCAATGACCGGTCATCTGTTACCTGTGCATTAGGCTGATACTCATCTATACTGTCCTTTTGAGACGAAGTGCTTTGCGGTGTGGCTTTTGCTGTTTGCTCTCCGGCTGTATTTTGTTTTTCAGAATCGGCGTTTGATGAACAGCCCGCAAGCATGACGATAAAAAATAAAATCGATAGAAACTTTTTCATCATGAGTCCTCCATTAAGAAAAGAGCCCGTTCCTTAAACAAGCAACGGGACACCTTGTATTCTCTTACTTATCCTTGATCTTAATGTTGTATTGTAAAGCGTCGAAAACATTTTTGGCGATTTCAGTATTATCGATTTGGCCGGAAAACTTCTCACTGGACGGTCCGTACGCATAGACAGGAACATCCTCGCCGGTATGTCCGCCTGTTGTCCATCCTGTGTGAGAGCGTTTATTGAAAATCTCCTCAATCGCATTATCGATATCAAGGACTTCCTTCGATTTTGCCGCTTTTTCAACAGATTGAATTTCAGATGCAGTTAAAGCTAATTTCTTTTGATCAATATACGTTTTTAATGTTTTTTCAACATCTGCGCCGCCGGCGATTTTTTCTGCCATGAAGTCAGGCGTGCGTTTTGCCGCTTTAATTGGCTCACTGAACCAGTTGTAAATGCCGTCCGCACCGATGGAGTACCCGCCGGTTGAGTGGTCAGCCGTTGCGACAACCAATGTATGCTTGTCTTTTTTAGCGAAATCGATCGCTGCCTTGTAGGCTTGTTCAAAGTCCTCCATCTCACTCATGGCGCCGACAATATCATTGTCATGCCCCGCCCAGTCAATCTGGCTTCCTTCAACCATGAGGAAGAAACCGTCTTTGTCCTTGCTTAATTTTTTGAGAGCTGTGTTTGTCATGTCTTTTAATGAAGGAATATCCTTCGTGCGGTCGATCTTTTTAGGCAGGCCGCCGTCAGCGAATAGGCCGAGAACTTGGCTGTCCTTGTTTTTCAGCATGTCCTTGCGGTTATCCACATAGCTGTATCCCGCTTTTTTGAATTCCTTTACCAAATTACGGTCCTTGCGGTCAAAATTGCTTTTTCCACCGCCTAGAAGGACATCAATTTTGTGCTTGCCGTTCACCATTTCATCAAAATAGTCGTCTGCAATAGAATTCATGTTTTTCCGGCTGTGATCATGTGAGCCGAAAGAAGCCGGAGTGGCGTGAGTAATCTCTGAAGTGGCGACAAGGCCGGTCGATTTTCCTTTTTCTTTTGCCGCTTCAAGAACTGTTTTGACCTCTGAACCGTCATTATCCACTGCAATTGCATTATTATATGTTTTAACCCCAGCTGACATAGCGGTTGCGGCAGAAGCAGAATCCGTTACATTTTGTTCAGGGTCTTCAGGGTAAGTCGTCTGCTGGCCGACAAGGTACTGGTCAAAAGCTGTAGGCTCAACAACCTTTGTTTTTTTATTATCCTTTAAGTAACGATGAGCGGACGTATAAGACACACCCATCCCATCACCGATCAGGACGATGACATTCTTAATTTCGTTTTGATTCCCCTTTTTCTTTTCCTGGGCGCTGGCTTCAGGTACGCTGCCGCTGACTAGGCTGCTGAGCGCAATAGATGATAACACCGCAATAGGCAGCAGCTTCTTCGGGAATTTTTTCAACTGAATAACCTCCTAAAAATATGATCCTCAATGACAAACCCATTATATTTTTAAAGTGTTAAGCTAGTATTAATCGATTTTAAAGATTGAGTTTACAAGATGATAAGGAGTGAAGAGACAGTGGCGAAAGTGAATATGATGTGCGAATCTGACCGGCTAGTGATGATGTATGTGAATTGAAAGAATTACTCCAATCCCTTGATAAAGAAGAAAGCAGACAAGCTTTTTCATTCTTCCAATTTGCTAGGGATAAAATCTCTCACTGCAATGCATCCGAAGAAGAAAATAGATTTTGAGGTGACAGTATGGAAATAAACGATGTGCTTTACGGCAGGCATCAAATAGACGGAGTACTGGAAGAACTCATAAAAAGCGCACCCGTGCAAAGATTAAAAGGGGTTTATCAAGGCGGCGCCAGCTTTTTAGTCAATCCAAAGTGGAATGTGACCCGGTATGAGCACTCCATTGGCGTTATGCTTCTAATCAAAAGACTGGGGGGAACCATAGAAGAGCAGATCGCAGGTCTTCTCCACGATGTGTCGCACACAGCATTTTCTCATGTAATCGATTTTGTATTTGAAAATGAAGCGGAAGATTATCATGAAAACATTTTTCAACAAGTCATTGGCCAATCCGAGATCCCTGGAATTCTAAAAAAACACGGTTATGATGCCGACGATCTTTTATTAAATGATACAAGATGGACACTGCTCGAACAGCCCGCACCGGAGCTGTGTGCTGATCGCATAGACTACACGCTGCGTGACATGTATCAATATGGACAGATCACGCTCCGCGAAGCAGAAATCTTTTTAGATCGCCTCATTGTGAGAAACGGAAGGGTGTTTCCAGATGGTATCGGAACAGCCGAATGGTTCGTGCGAGTGTATTACAAGGAAGTAATCGATTTCTTTATGAACCCAGTGAATGTATATGGGTATGAATACTTAGCGCGAACGCTGAAGGCTGCGCTGCAGCACAATGTCATCGCCGCCGAAGATTTGCTGAAAACAGACCAAGAGGTGTTAGATATCCTGCATTCATCAGAAAATGAAGAAGTACTGAGACTGCTTGAAAAAATACATCCTCACATACAAGTAAAAGAGGATGACATTCATTACGATTTTCATCGAAAAAAGAAAATGCGTCTCATCGACCCTTCTGTTTTCCATCATAATGAATGGATCACATCCTCATCAGTATCTCAAAACATCAGAAAAATGGGAGAGACCGCTTATCAGAAAGCAAAAAAAGGCGTGTATGTCAAAGTAATCGAAAACTAACCGAAGCCGCGCAACCGCGGCTTTTATCAACCGCGTTTTATTCTGCGGAACACGGGGAATAGGACAAACAGCAGCATATTTTATGAGAATATCAGCGCATTTACATACCGTCCGGGGGTATAGTATTATTGAAAAGATCATGTTTGACAGGCAGATGTGAAGGCCATTCTGTTTCTGCGGATTAAATTCACACCAAAAAATGAAGCAAAGGAGAATGAACATGAAGATTTCGAAAAAGGCACTTGGAATTTTATTGATGTCACTTATTTTTGTTTTATCAGCATGCGGAAATAGCGACAGCAAAAAAGAAAGCACTCATGAAAGTCATTCGGACTCCGGCTCACACGAAGAAATGGATCATTCCGGATCTGCTGAAGTTCCAGAGGGATTAACGGAATCGAAACATCCTAAATATAAAATAGGCAGCCAGGTCATCATCAATGCTTCTCATATGAAAGGTATGAAGGGCGCTGAAGCAACAGTTACAGGCGCATACGACACAACGGCATATGTTGTTTCTTATACACCGACAACCGGAGGACAGCGAGTTGATCATCACAAATGGGTGATCCAAGAAGAGATAAAAGATGCAGGAGATAAACCTCTCAATCCCGGAGATCAGGCGATTTTAGAGGCCTCTCACATGAAAGGCATGAAGGGAGCAACTGCTGAAATCGACTCTGCAGAAAAAACAACGGTATACATGGTGGACTATACATCGACAACAAGCGGAGAAAAAGTAAAAAATCATAAGTGGGTAACTGAAGACGAGCTTTCAGCTAAATAAAGAAAAAATCCTCCCTTTACAAGGAGGATTTTTTTACGGTATGAACAGGTCTTGTTAAAGAAAATAAAGCAAACAGAACGGCGATCACAACAATCGATCCTCCGCACCAAGCTGTTGACACAACAGTCCCCGTCTGATCCAATACAACACCGCCAATGGCCGAACCAAGGGCAATCCCGATTTGCAGCGCAGACGTATTAAAGCTTTGCTGAATGTCAGACGTGTCCGGTGCAATCTCAATTAAATAGCTTTGCTGTGCGGGAGCCAGACTCCAGCTCAGCAATCCCCAAATGACCATAACAGGCAAAAAGAAAATCATAGACGACGTTGACAGCGGCAATAAGAACATAATGATGGCAAAGGAACCGGTCACCAGCAAGATGCTCTTAAAGGAACCGAGCCGGTCAGAAAGCGCTCCTCCAAAAGGACCTCCGCACACGGCAGATATTCCGAAAAGGAAATAGCAAATGCTGACCCAGAAAGAGCTTAGATGGAGAGTCGTCTCTAAAAACGGGGCAAAATAAGCATATAAAGTGTAGTGCCCCGCTAATGTAAACATCGTCACAAGATGCGAGCTGGCGATTTTCGCATTGGCAATTGTCTTGATTTGATCCCGGAATGGAATCATTTTCTCCGTCGGTATCTTCTCAAAAAAGATTGAAATAATCAGCATAGAGACAAGCGCCAGAAGCCCGATGCCAAGGAACAAAATGCGCCATCCGAAGGAATTGCTGATCAATATTCCAAGCGGCACACCTAATGCGATGGCAGAACTGAATCCCATAAAAATAATGCCGATTGCGCGGGCCCTGTATTCAGGCGCCACAATTTTCGGCGCAATTGTCAAGGAAAGGACCACAATCAGCCCTGTGCTCATCGCCGCCAATACCCTTGATACCATCAGCATCGCAAAGTTAGGGCTGAAATAGGCGACAAGGTTACTTAAAAAGAAAACAAATAACGCAATTAAATATAAACGCTTCCGTTCAACCTTCGCGGTCATTGCCAAAAGCAGCGGCCCTGAAACAGCATATCCCAGCGCAAACACACTGATCAGCTGTCCGGCCGAAACAATGGAAATGTGTAAATCATTTGCGATTTGAGGAAGAATCCCACCCACAATTAACTCAACCAATCCGACTGCAATCGTAGAAGCTGCAAGCAGAAAAACTTTAAAATTCATAACAAACTCCTTTACATAAATTTTTTGACAAATAAAAAAATCCTGATTACAAAAAAAGTGATACACAATTTTTGTAATCAGGATTTTACGGTTCCTGGTAGACACCCTCAATCCATATTATTGAGGTTATACAAGTAAAAATAGCTATTTAATTGATGTAGTTTCCGAGGATGAGTTTAACATATTGTGAGCGAATCTTCCATAGAAAAATTTGATAAATAGTTGAACCGAAAAATATGAATATATTTATTTTTATAAAAGTATAGACAATTAAAATTAAATGACTATAATAAATTTTGTAAGCGTTTTAAATAAAAGAGGGGGGTCATCCATTGAAGAAAATTTTACTGGCGTGCAGTTCGGGAATGTCCACCAGTTTGTTGGTGACAAAAATGAAAGAATACGCGCAATCCATCGGTGAGGAAGCGGAGATCTGGGCAGTCGGCCAGGATAAAGCGAAAGAAGATATGCAAAAGGCAGATGCGGTTTTAATCGGCCCGCAAATGAGCTTTCTGAAAAGCGAACTGCAAAAAGAAGCCGACCAATACAACATTCGGGTTGAGGTCATTGACATGATGGCTTACGGAATGGCTGATGGCAAAAAAGCTTATGAACAGGCTTTGTCATTAATGGGGCAACAATGATGGAGCAGATAAAAATCACCGATTTAACAGACGAACAAATCAGCTTTCAGCTTATTCTCCACAGCGGCAATGCCCGCAGCTGCATCATTCAATCACTGCGCGCCTACAAGGAAGGAAACAGGGGGGAGGCAGATGCCCTTATTGCCCAGGCTGAGGATGCCCTATCTGCAGCCCATGACATTCACTTTCAAATGATACAGAAAGAATCAGGCGGCGAGGCAGCCAATTTCTCATTGCTGCTTATGCACGCGGAAGATCATCTGATGTCAACATTGACCATGAAAGAATTGGTAAAAGAGCTGCTTGGCATCTTTAAAACAAAGAATATATAAAAATCGGGGTGGATAGGGTGTTCGAGAAAATCAGCCAGTTCCTTGTTCCAATTGCAGGGAGGTTAAATAATAACCGTTATTTGCAGGTGTTGCGCGATGCGTTTATGCTGGCCTTCCCGCTTACGATATTCGGATCCATTTTTGTGGTGTTAACGAACCTGCCGTTTTTAAATAAAATCATGAATGCTTCAATGCTCACATCGTTTCAGTCCAATTTTGGCATTGCGTCTACGGCGACCATGGGGATTATGTCTGTCTTCGTCGTGTTTGGTATAGGCTATTATCTCTCAAAAAGCTATCAGGTCGAAGCTGTGTTTGGCGGTGCGATCGCTTTGGTTTCCTTTTTGCTGCTGACGCCTTTTATCGTTCAGCCGGAAACAGGAGATGCCATAACCGGAGTCATTCCGGTAGACCGCCTCGGTGCCAAAGGAATGTTTCTGGGTATGATCACGGCATTTCTTTCTGGTGAAATCTACAGAAGAATCGTTCAAAAAAACCTGACGATCAAAATGCCTGCCGGGGTTCCGCCGGCTGTAGCAAAATCATTTGCCGCACTTATTCCGGCTTTTATCACATTGACTGTGTTTTTGCTGATTAACGTTCTGGTCACCCAGCTTTTCAAAACCAACATGCATGATGTCATTTATCATGCGATTCAGGCTCCACTTGTCGGACTTGGAAGCGGTATCATTCCGACGCTGATTGCTGTATTTTTTATTCAAATTCTTTGGTTTTTCGGATTGCATGGGCAAATCATTATCAACTCTGTGATGGACCCGATTTGGAATACACTGCAGGTGGAAAACCTGGCAGCCTACACAGCGGGAAAAGAAGTGCCGCACATCATCTCAAAACCGTTTATGGAGATTTATACAGTGGGAATGGGCGGAACCGGGATGACGCTGGCGATTGTATTTACGATTCTTATATTCATGAAAAGCAGGCAGATGAAGCAAGTATCAAAACTCGGCCTTGCTCCAGGGATTTTTAACGTAAACGAACCGATTATCTTCGGACTGCCGATTGTGATGAATCCGATCATCCTTGTGCCTTGGGTTTTGGCGCCGATGGTTGTTACACTCGTCACCTATCTGGCTATGTCCGCCGGACTTGTTCCGCCTCCAACAGGTGTCACGGTCCCATGGACGGTCCCGCTATTTATTAATGGCATCATGGCGACAAACTCAATCATGGGCGGCGTAATGCAGCTTGTCAATCTGATGATTGTCTTTGTGATATGGTTCCCGTTCCTGAAAGCAATGGATAAATTACATTTGGCAAAAGAAAAGGAACAGGCTGTTCAGGAAACAGCACAGCAAAATGATAACAGCATCAAAATGTGACAGAAGGAGAGAGAGAACTTGACTCAAACAGAACAGTATCGTTTTCCGAAAGATTTTTGGTGGGGATCATCCGCTTCAGCGACACAAACGGAGGGGGCCTCCGATCGAGACGGAAAAGGGAAGAATATTTGGGATTACTGGTTTGAAAAAGAGCCTCATCGCTTTTTTGATCATGTAGGACCTGCATCCACATCGCAATTTTACGACAACTATAAAGACGATATCAGGCTGATGAAGGAGCTTGGTCACAACTCGTTCCGCATGTCGATTTCGTGGTCGCGGTTAATACCGGGCGGAACAGGCGAGATCAACCCTAAAGCCGCGGACTTTTATAACAGCGTCATTGATGAGTTCACGGCTAACGGAATAGAACCTTTTGTCAATTTGTTTCATTTCGATATGCCGATGGAACTTCAGAACATCGGCGGCTGGGCAAACAGAGAAACGGTGGACGCTTATGAAAACTATGCAAGAACTTGTTTTCGTTTGTTTGGCGATCGGGTGAAAAAATGGTTCACGCATAACGAGCCGATCGTGCCGGTAGAAGGCGGATACTTATATGATTTTCATTATCCGAACAAGGTAGATTTTAAAGAAGCCGTTCAAGTCGGGTTTCACACGTTGTTATCAAGCGCCCGCGCCATTCAGGCTTACAGAGAGATGAAGCAGGATGGAAAAATCGGCATCATCTTAAATTTGACACCATCCTATCCGAGAAGCAGCCACCCGGCAGATGTAAAAGCGGGAGAAATAGCAGATACGTTCTTTAACCGATCTTTTTTAGACCCTTCTGTAAAAGGCGAGTTTCCAAAGGAACTCATACACATTTTAAAAACTGAAGGCTTTATGCCTGAATACGAGAAAGAGGATCTCGAGATCATTAAACAGCATACGGTTGACTTATTAGGTGTGAACTATTATCAGCCGAGACGTGTAAAAGCAAAAGAGCACCTGCCAAATTCGGAGGCGCCGTTTTTGCCTGACAGGTATTTCGATCCTTACGTCATGCCGGGCCGCAAAATGAATCCTCATCGGGGCTGGGAGATTTACGAAAAAGGCGTTTATGATATCCTGATCAATCTAAAAGAAAATTACGGCAATATCGAGTGCTTTATTTCTGAAAACGGCATGGGGGTTGAAGGGGAAGAGCGTTTCAGAGACGAGCAGGGGATGATTCAAGATGACTACCGAATTGAATTTATCAAAGAGCACTTAAAATGGATTCACCGCGCTATACAGGAAGGCTCAAACGCAAAAGGCTATCACTTATGGACGTTTATGGACAATTGGTCATGGACAAACGCTTATAAAAACCGATACGGATTTGTTTCAGTCAATCTGGAGAAAAACGGAGAAAGAACTGTCAAAAAGAGCGGAAAGTGGTTCAAAGAGGTTGCTGAGAAAAATGGTTTTTAGGTTGCTATAGCAAAAAGGTCTTCCGGCGGTCATGATTCCTAACAGAGACAACAAATAGCCATAACATTGATGAAACAGGAAAAAGAACTTATGATATCCGTAAAGAAGCTTATTCGATATCAAAATTTTTACAGCTGCCGGAGGATACCAATGAATAAATACGAAATCATTGCAAATGAAATGAGAAAACGAATCAAAAATAACGTATATCCCATCGATCAGCCGATTCCCGATGAAGTATCTCTTGCAAAAGAGTTCAATTCAAGCCGCATGACGATGAAAAGAGCTCTTGATAATTTAGTTGCTGAAGGACTGTTATTCAGAAAACGCGGTCACGGAACCTTTATCATTCAATCTGCGATACAGGATGATCATGTCCATGTCGTCAGCAATGAAATCCTCGGTCTGACCAATTTGTTAAAAGACAAAAAAATCAAAAGCAAGGTCATTCAGTTTGAGGTGCAATTTCCCACTGAGGAAGTGGCTGCCCATTTATCAATTGATCAGAAAACGCCGGTTTATTTTGTTGTACGGCTGCGAATTGTGGAAGGCGAGCCATATGTATTGGAAAAAACATATATGCCGACACACTTAATCCCCGGCATTAATGATGAGGTGCTGCACCACTCTATTTATGATCACATCACAAACGGGCTTCAGCTAAAAATTGCCGGAACGCACCGGAAAATCAGAGCCTGTAAATCTGATGAGATGGATCAGCAGCATCTGGGCTGCAAACAGGATGATCCCATTCTTGAAGTTGAGCACGTGGGCTTCTTAGATAACGGAATTCCATTTGAATATTCCTTTTCACGTCATCGGCATGACAAATTTGTCGTCACTTCGGTAAATGTAAGGCGCTGATCGCGGAGATAACAAGGAGGCCATCTGCATGCTTGGCGGTATTGAAGCAGGCGGCACAAAATTTGTATGTGCCGTCGGAACAGAAGATGGAACGATCATTGACAGAATAGAGATACCAACAGCGGTGCCGGATCAAACGATAGAGAAAGTCATTCAATATTTTCGCCAATTCTCGCTACAGGCAATCGGCATCGGCTCCTTTGGTCCCGTTGATACAGATGTAAACAGTAAAACATACGGAACCATTACTGCCACGCCTAAACCAGGCTGGAGACACTATCCATTTTTGAAAACGATAAAAGAAGAAATGAATATTCCTGCTGGATTCAGTACGGATGTGAACGCTGCGGCCCTCGGTGAATCTCTTTTCGGCGCAGCTAAAGACTTCGACAGCTGCTTATATATCACGGTCGGCACTGGCATTGGTGCAGGCGCGATTATAGAAGGGCGGCTTCTGCAAGGATTGTCACATCCTGAAATGGGCCATATCTATATTCGCCGCCATCCGGATGACACGTATCAAGGAAAGTGCCCTTATCATAAGGATTGCTTCGAGGGTCTGGCTTCCGGTCCTGCTATAGAGGCACGATGGGGAAAAAAGGCCGCAGATTTATCACATATTAATGAGGTCTGGGAACTTGAAGGATATTACATTGCGCAGGCGCTGGCACAATATATCCTCATTCTGGCACCAAAAAAAGTTATTCTTGGCGGCGGCGTCATGAATCAGAGTCAGCTGTTCCCTTATATCTATCAATATGTACCTAAAATAATGAACAGCTACTTTAATTTTTCTGAATTATCAGAAAGTATAAATGAGTATATTGTAGCTCCCCGTTTAGGCAGAAATGCCGGAATCATCGGAACGTTTGTTTTAGCCGATCAGGCATTAAAAGCAGAAGAAGCATCCGGGGAGGTTTCATCATGAAGCATCCTTTATTTTTAGAGCCGATTTTTAAAGAAAGGATATGGGGCGGCACAGCGCTTCGTGATAGATTCGGCTACAGCATCCCTTCAGAAAAAACTGGCGAATGCTGGTCTGTCTCGGCCCATGCCAATGGATCATCGACTGTTCAAAATGGCCGGTTGGCAGGAAAAACACTAGATCAAGTGTGGAAAGAATGCCCGGAGTTTTTCGGCTTTCCGCAAAGAAGCGTGTTTCCGTTACTGGTGAAAGTACTTGATGCCAACATGGACCTCTCCGTACAAGTGCATCCTGATGATCATTATGCCATGGTGCACGAAAACGGAGACCTCGGAAAAACAGAGTGCTGGTATATTATTGATTGCCAAGAAGGCGCGGAACTGATTTTGGGACATCACGCAAGCACGAAGGAAGAATTCAAACAGCTTATAGAAAGCGGTGACTGGAACGGACTGCTTAGGCGCATCAACATAAAGCCAGGAGATTTCTTTTATGTTCCAAGCGGCACGCTGCATGCATTGTGTGAGGGCACCCTGGTCCTTGAAATTCAGCAAAATTCTGATACCACATATCGAGTATACGATTATGATCGCTGTAATGACCATGGCCAAAAAAGGGATCTCCATATAGAAAAAGCGATGGAAGTCGTAAACATACCGCATGTGGATTCTGAATCAATACCGGCGGTGAAAGAAATGAAGGATGCCGTGATTACGTCTTATGTTCAGTCAGATTATTTCTCAGTTTACAAATGGAATGTCAGTGGCAAGCCGGTTTTTCCTTCTCCTCAAACCTATTTGCTATGCAGTGTTGTCGAAGGCTCAGGGATAATAGAACACAACGGTGTGCAGTATGAATGCAATAAAGGCTCACACTTTATTTTGCCTGCCCATTTTGGTGAGTTTTCAATAGAAGGAACTTGCGAGCTGATCATATCTCATCCTTAATAAGAACGGAGGAATTTCTGTGTTAAAGAAACCTATCATCTGTTTGTTCATCTTATTTTTATTTGCGTCTGCCGTTTTGGCTGAGCCGATTCAAGCACATACTGTGTCACCTGTTAATCCTAAGGCACAGCAGACAACAAAAGATGTGATGAATTGGCTCGCCCACCTGCCGAATCGTTCTGAAAACAGAGTGCTTTCCGGTGCGTTTGGCGGTTACAGTCATGACACATTCTCCATGGCCGAAGCAGAAAGAATCCGAAGCTCAGCCGGACAATCACCTGCCATTTACGGCTGTGATTACGCGAGGGGATGGCTTGAAACCTCAAACATTGAAGATTCTATAGACGTAAGCTGCAACAGTGATTTAATTTCGTATTGGAAAAGCGGAGGGATTCCGCAGATCAGTCTGCATCTAGCGAATCCTGCTTATCAGTCAGGACACTATAAAACACCGATTACCAACGATCAGTATAAAAAACTGTTAGACTCCTCTACAACAGAGGGGAAGCTGCTGAACGCCATGCTCAGCAAAATCGCTGACGGACTTCAAGAGCTGGAAAACCAAGGCGTGCCCGTTCTGTTCAGACCGCTGCATGAGATGAACGGCGAGTGGTTTTGGTGGGGGCTTACGTCATATAATCAAAAGGATGATGAAAGAATCTACTTATATAAACAGCTCTACATCAAAATCTATCATTATATGACTGACGAACGAGGATTGGATCATTTATTGTGGGTTTACTCTCCCGACGCTAATCGAGATTTTAAAACAGATTTTTACCCTGGAGCTTCATACGTAGATATAGTTGGGCTAGATGCATACTTTCAAGATCCATATTCGATAAGCGGATATGACCAGCTCACAGCACTTAATAAACCATTTGCCTTCACAGAAGTTGGTCCGCAAACAGCAAACGGCAGCTTTGATTACAGCCTGTTTATGAGTGCGATAAAACAAAAATATCCTAAAACCACTTATTTTCTGGCCTGGAATGATGAATGGAGCCCGGCTGTGAACAAAGGCGCTTCATCTCTCTACAATGATAGCTGGACATTAAATAAGGGAGAAGTATGGAACGGTGATACATTAACACCTATAGTTGAATAAAAAACGTTTTACTATTAAGAAAAGGTTCTCAAGGATATCCTTGAGAACCTTTTGCTCATCAGGCGTTCATATCCCCTAAGCCGGGACTATGTTCATTCGGCATTTCCGGAAGAACCGGAACAGGAAATCCAGCCGGAGGTTCAGTTACTTGCAGCTCGCCGCCATTCCTGCTTGGAGATTTCCCTTGAAAGATCTCTGCAATTCTTGTTTCATCTAATCTGAAATTAAACTGTACATTATGGTATCCTAATTCAACATACTTTCTGCACTCTGGATATTTATTAATGTCGTAATTCGGAACTGGAAAAAGCTTAGCCCAGTCAACACCCAAAGTCTCAAGCGCTTTAGCGAAAGCATTTTGATGAGCATTGTCACGAACAATAAGAAAAGCGAGTGTTTCTCGGAACGTCTGATTAGAGCTCATTTCATAAATTCTTGTTTTTTGGAGAACACCAGTAGACTCAAGCAACAAGTTATCCAACAGGTCAGTGATTAAGTTTCCGTGATTATACACCCACGACGCGTTCCAAGGATTGCCGCCAGCATCAACCGGGAGTGAACTCTGTGCGCCAATAATGTAATGATGAGGGTTAGCATGTTTAACTGCTTCATCAAGGGGGGCGTGATCTATACCCTGGCTGCCGACTCCAGCACCGCCTGATTCATCCAACAAGGCATTGATTGTATTTTGCACAAGCTCTACATGGGCAATTTCTTCTAAAAAGATGCCGCGCAGCAAATCACGATATTGTTTCTGCTTTCCTCTGAAATTGGAGCTTTGAAAGAAATATTGCATCATTGTACGCATTTCTCCGTAATGTCCGCCTAATATTTCCTGCAGTACTTTAGCTGCGGCCGGATCTGGCTTATCGGGTTTAATGATATTGATTAGTTCTTCTTTGTAGTAAAACATAACACGCCTCTTTTCTTATTTATTTTGTTTTCTATATCATCTGTACAATCAGATAAACTATACGGACTAACCAACAGCTGAAAAGAAAATGAGAAAAATGAAACAAAAATATAGAAAAGTGTTGACCGATAAAAAAACACATGGTATATTATTAAACGTCGCTGATGAACAGCGCAGAACAAAATGAAAAATAAAAAAGTTTTTCGAAGGTGTTTACAAACACTTCAAAATGTGTATAATAGATAAAGTCGAATCAAAAAGATTTGAAAAAACATTCAAAAAAACATCTTGACTTTAACATCAATTGATAGTATGATAGTTAAGTCGCTCGATAAGCGCCCGTAGCTCAATTGGATAGAGCGTTTGACTACGGATCAAAAGGTTAGGGGTTCGACTCCTCTCGGGCGCGCCAATATAATATACATGCGGGTGTAGTTTAGTGGTAAAACCTCAGCCTTCCAAGCTGATGTCGTGAGTTCGATTCTCATCACCCGCTCC
>NZ_JALNTO010000022.1:0-49546 GCF_023161785.1 Bacillus sp. 2CMS4F | reverse complement strand
CCTGTGGTAACATCTGCGTGATCTGCATCGTGCAGACCTCAGTTTGACTGACTACGCACATCGCTGTGCGATTTATATTAAAAATTAAATTAACAGGTACGTTTTGTCTTGTTTAGTTTTCAAAGATCATCCGCCACTTCTTTAAGAAGCGACTTTATTAGTATAACATTTCGACTTTGTTTTGTCAAATGTTTTTTATTTTATTTCTCCGCCGCTGTGAACTTATTTTTCAGAAGCGCATCAGCGACGTTTAATAATATACCATGCTCAGGAATCAGAGTCAACATCTTTTTTAAAAGAATATCCTCGATGAAAGACAGCCTGTCCTTTGGTTTCAATTCGGCACACGCTGATAAGACCTTTTTCCGTCAGGTAATCAAGCATGACGCCAAGGTCTTGAGTGAAATGTTTTAAGTCAGGATGCTGAAGAAGCTCGCTAAATTGCCAGATGTCCTTTTCTTTCATCACTTCGAAAAGATGTGCTGAACCAATCTCAGCTTTAGAATGAATCAGAAAATCATTTGCTAAGAATAATAATTCAAGCCTTTTTTCCAAGCTTTCGTGGCTTTCAATCAGCTCGGAATATAATTTGTACACTTGAGGCTCCATCTGACGCACTTGACTCCACACAGTGGTTTCCGGGTGGAATCCTCTGTCGATTACTTCAATACGTGCTAGATGATGCAACGCATGAACTACCGCATTGTAGGCATCTAAAAATTGATTAGCTTCAAAGAAAGCTTTTCCTTCAACGTACCTTCTAATTAACTTGCCGTATTCAAGACCGATCTTCAGTTTGCGTTCTGCAAACGGAAAAGTATTAAGCCTGTCGATAAGCTCAGCAATATACTCATTGCGGTCAAACATGACTCTTCCGTTTACAATCCAATCTATGATTCTTCTATTTGTGCCGAGCAAAATCCATTCTTGAACCTGAGCGTCAGTTATCACATGCAAAGAGGCTGTTTTGTGATCAAATTCATAATGCTTTATAAAAACAGGCTTATCAGACTGCTTTACAATGACAAGCAAAGCGGCATCAAAGTTATCTGTTATGGAAGACGTTTTGTTTCTTCTCTCAATCATAATAACAGCCAATGTATTGGGATGACTTGCTCTTTCTTGGTAAATTGGACGGAGAAGATTTTCCATCACTATTCCTCCAATGCAATTGTTCAATTTTTTTATTCTCTATTTGATTCAATTCTATGGTTAAATCGAAATTCCTTTTTTCTAAACACATTGAACTATTATAAACAATTTCAAAGCAAGTCTCCATATTTAAATTCCATTTCAAACGAAAACATGAAGAAAATACCATCAGGTTTGTGCTATATTTAATTCAGAGGGGGATGGACATGGCGAAATACTCCAGCAAAATTAATAAAATCAGAACGTTTGCGTTAAGTTTGGTTTTCGTTGGGTTTATCATTATGTACATCGGGATCTTTTTTAAGGAATCCGTTTTGCTTTCGAGTTTGTTTATGATACTTGGGCTTTTATCTATCGGACTCAGCACGGTTGTTTATTTTTGGATCGGCATGCTCTCGACCAAAGCGGTTCGGGTCATTTGTCCAGGCTGTGAAAAAGAGACCAAGGTTTTAGGCAGAGTAGATATGTGTATGCATTGCAGAGAGCCGCTGACTTTAGATCAAAGCTTAGAAGGAAAAGAATTTGATGAGTCTTATAATAAGAAGAAAATGTCGAAATAAATAAGCTGACCGTTTCGCGGTCAGCTTATTTTAATGGTTTTCTTTTTTTGAACATTCTTGGCAGACGCCGTAAATTTCTAAACGGTGGTGGCTTACTTTAAAGCCGGTCACATGTGCAGCGAGCTGCTCCACTTCATCAAGGCCGGGATAGTGGAAGTCCACAATTTTACCGCAGCTTTCACAAATAGCGTGATAGTGATCGGATGTAACAAAATCAAATCTGCTGGAAGCATCACCATATGTGAGCTCTTTTACCAGGCCGGATTCCCGGAACACACGCAAGTTGTTATATACCGTCGCTACGCTCATGTTAGGAAATTTCCCTTCCAGAGCTTTATATATATCGTCCGCTGTTGGATGAGCCATAGAGTTAACGAGATATTCCAGAATCGCATGACGTTGAGGAGTAATGCGAACTCCGGTTTCCTTCAACGTTTCTAAGGCTTCTTTTAGTTCATGTGCAGCCATCCGTCATGCACCTCTCTTCTAAAAAAGATTCTTACATTATAATGTTTATAATTAGTGTAACTCTTTTTACGATAATTTGTCAATTGATATTAGGGTAAAAGTTGCAGTATATGCTATTGAGGCTGATTGACGATTTTACTTTCCCGACATATCTTTCAGCGTCTGGAGCGCTTCGGCTACATGGTCTTTCACTTTTACCTTTCTCCATTCTTTAATGAGCCGGCCTTCTTTGTCAATTAAAAAAGTGGAGCGTTCAATCCCCATATATTCTTTTCCGAAGTTTTTCTTCAGTTTCCATACATCAAACGCCTCCGCCAGCTTGTGCTCGTCATCGACAAGCAGCAAAAACGGCAGATTATGCTTCTCTTTAAATTTCCCGTGTTTTTCCTCGCTGTCCGGGCTGACGCCGATAATCACAGCATCCAGCTCAGCGAAGTTTTCGTGGCTGTCACGAAAATCGCATGCTTCAGTTGTGCATCCCGGTGTCATGTCTTTTGGATAAAAGTAAAGGACGATATACTTCCCTTCATAATCCGATAATTTTACTATCTCCCCATGATCGCCTTTCAACTCAATATCAGGCGCTTTTTGTCCGATTTCAATAGTCATTTCTTTACCTCCGGATGTTTTTGTATTAAGCGTATCCAATTCTTGTCCAGATTACAACTATGACCCTGTATCTGAGCCTGAATCCGTTGTTCTTGTATGGAAGCATGCTACAATAGAGGGGACGCAAGGAGATATGGGAGGTTATTATTTTTGTATACAAAATCAGTTGAACTTCACCGTGAAGCATTAGAGCATATTGTCGGCGGTGTAAACAGCCCTTCAAGATCATATAAAGCAGTTGGCGGGGGTTCTCCTGTTGCAATGGAGAAAGCAAATGGCGCTTATTTTTGGGACGTCGACGGAAACAAATACATTGATTATTTGGCGGCTTACGGGCCGATCATCACCGGACATGCCCACCCGCATATTACAGAGGCGATTAAAAAAGCCGCGGAAAACGGTGTATTATATGGAACACCGACAAAACATGAGGTTACTTTTGCAAAGATGCTGAAGGAAGCCATCCCTGCTATGGATAAAGTAAGATTCGTCAATTCAGGGACAGAAGCTGTGATGACGACCATCCGTGTGGCTCGCGCTTACACAGGCCGCACCAAAATTATTAAATTTGCAGGCTGTTATCACGGCCATTCAGATCTTGTGCTCGTAGCGGCCGGCTCCGGTCCGTCTACTCTGGGCACGCCTGACTCAGCCGGTGTACCGAAAAGCATTGCAAACGAGGTTATTACAGTTCCATTTAATGATATTGACAGCTACAAAGCGGCCTTAGATAAATGGGGCAGTGAAATCGCAGCGGTTCTCGTTGAACCGATTGTCGGCAACTTCGGTATCGTTGAGCCAAAAGAAGGTTTCTTAGAACAAGTAAACGAACTGACACACAATGCGGGCGCCCTCGTTATTTATGATGAAGTCATTACTGCTTTCCGGTTTATGTATGGCGGTGCTCAGGATCTTTTACAGGTGAAACCGGATTTAACTGCACTCGGAAAAATTATTGGCGGCGGACTTCCAATTGGAGCCTATGGCGGCAAACAAGAAATTATGGAGCAAGTCGCACCGCTCGGCCCTGCATATCAGGCAGGAACAATGGCCGGAAACCCCGCTTCTATTTTATCCGGCATTGCTTGCCTGGAAGTGCTGAAAAAGGAAGGCGTGTATGAAAAGCTTGACCATCTTGGCGCTATGCTTGAGGAAGGCATTTTGGCACACGCAGAAACCCACGGCATCACAATAACAGTCAATCGGTTAAAGGGTGCGCTGACGGTATACTTCTCTGATGAGAAAGTAGAAAATTACGATCAGGCAGAACGCAGTGACGGTGAAACATTCGCTACGTTTTTCAAGCTGATGCTGGAGCGCGGCATTAACCTCGCACCTTCTAAATATGAAGCGTGGTTTATTACAACAGCGCATACAGAGCAGGATATTAAAGATACGCTTGCTGCTGTTGAGGATGCTTTTAAACATCTTAAAAAGTAATATTGCACATCCCCGGACAGGAGCTTTCAGCTCCTGTTTTTTTGTAGTTTTAAAAAGCGTGTAAGATTTTGGTCATTTTCTTGAAAAATAGCTTGAATAATTGTATTGATCCCTGTATATTACTTAATTGTTTAGCAAATAAACTCACAGGGAATTTTAAGGATTAGCCATTTGCTAGGTCAAACAATTTATTATAGAAAGGAATGCACGCACAAACCAATGAAACTTGGTGCCCGCATTTTCAAAACAGGGATCGCGATTACGCTGGCTCTTTATTTAGCTTCGTGGATCGGACTTCCCGCACCGATTTTTGCTGGGATTGCAGCGATATTTGCGATCCAGCCGTCAATTTACCGCTCTTTTCTTATTATTATTGATCAGGTTCAGGCAAATATTATCGGAGCTGTTATTGCCACAGTGTTCGGTCTTATTTTCGGACCCAGTCCGATTATGATCGGATTGACAGCAGTTATTGTTATTACCATAATGCTGAAGCTTAAAATTGAACATACGATTTCGATTGCTCTTGTTACAGTTATTGCGATTTTAGAATCTGCCGGTGACGACTTCTTAATGTTTGCGCTGATCAGAACAAGCACAGTCATTTTAGGGGTACTTTCTTCCTTTATCGTCAACCTGGTGTTCCTGCCGCCTAAGTACGAGACAAAGCTGATTCATAACACAGTCGAAAACACTGAAGAAATTATGAAATGGATCAGGCTGATTATGCGCCAGTCAACAGAGCATTCGATTTTGAAAGAGGATATTGAAAAACTGAAAGAAAAAATGATCAAGCTTGATCAGACATATCTTCTATATAAAGAAGAAAGAAGCTACTTTAAGAAAACGACTTACGTGAAATCAAGAAAACTTGTCCTGTTCAGACAGGCGATAATAACCGCAAACCGGGCGCTCGACACGCTGAAGAAGCTGCATCGCCTGGAAAACGAGATTTATCATATGCCTGAAGAGTTTCAGGAAACGCTGACTGAAGAACTTGATTACCTGCTTCATTGGCACGAGCGGATTTTGATGAGGTTTGTCGGCAAAATTAAACCGCATGATGATACAGATGAAGAAGGCATCCAATACAAACAGCTGCTGACAAAGTCATTTCTTAGAAACCAGCGCAACTCAGATGATGAGCTTCTTGATTATAATATGCTTAATATTATGGCAAGCGCTGTGGAATACCGCGAGCAGCTTGAACATTTAGAAACACTTATTACAAGCTTTCAAACGTACCATCCGAAAGACTGCGAATTGGAAATAGAAGAGTAGCCCGGTTCACATCACCGGGTTTTTTTATACAAAAAAATCTTATATCCTTGATCAAAGGATATAAGATTGATGTTTAGCTCAAGTTTTGAATTGTGAATAAGTGCTTGTATTGACTGTCATAATCCATCAGTTCATCATGGGTTCCGGTTTCGATGATTGTTCCGTTTTCCATGACAACAATTTTATCCGCATGTGTGATGGTTGATAAGCGGTGGGCCACAACAAAAGTTGTTCTGTCCTTCGCCAGCTTGTCCATCGCTTCTTGAATGTAGTGCTCACTTTCAAGATCCAAAGCTGAAGTAGCTTCATCCAAGATCAGCAGCGGCGGATTTTTCAGAAATACACGCGCAATGGAAATCCGCTGTTTTTGTCCCCCCGAGAGCTTAACGCCTCTTTCTCCCACACGGGTCTCATACCCTTCCGGAAAACTCATAATAAAATCATGTGCATTGGCTGCTTTTGCGGCTTCCATAATGTCTTCAAGCGTGGCATCAGGTTTTCCGATCGCAATATTTTCTCTAATCGTTTCACTGAATAAAAAGGTATCCTGAAGCACCATGCCAACCTGATTGCGCAGGCTTCTTGCTTCATAATCCCGAATATCTGTCCCGTCAATCAATAGTTTGCCGCTTGATACATCATAAAACCTTGGAATCAGGCTGACGAGCGTGGATTTCCCTCCGCCGCTCATTCCAACGAGGGCTACGGTTTCTCCTCTGGTTACTTTTAAAGACACATCGTGAAGGATGTTTTCTTTTCCCTTTTCATATTGAAACGACACATTTCGAAATTCGACTTCTCCGCGGATATCGTCAGCTTTGATAGCATTTGGTTTGTCAGTCAGTTCATACGGCTCGTCAATAAATTCAAATACCCTGTCCATTGAAGCGATTGACTGCGTCAAGGTAGTAGAAGAATTAATCAGCCTTCTGACAGGGTTATACATTCTGTCGATATACCCGACAAACGCAACCATCGTTCCGACTGTCAGCGGTCCGTTGATGACAAAATAGCCGGCAAATGCAATCACGATGAGCGGTGCCAGATCTGTAATAGTGTTGACAACCGCAAAGGTTTTGGCATTCCAATTCGTATGACGGATTGCTTTATCTAAGAAATGGCTGTTTTTTTCGTTAAAGTTGGCCTGCTCATGGTCTTCTATCGCAAAGCTTCTGATCACCGGCATGCCTTGAATCCGTTCATGCAAATGCCCCTGTACCTGAGCAAGCGCCTGTGACCGCTCTCTTGTCAGCTTTCTTAAACGGCCGTAAAAATACTTCACTGATATACCGTATAACGGAAACAAAATGATGGAAATAAGCGTTAATTTAACGTCCAGTGTCAGCATGATAGAGATCACGATCAAAATCGTCAGCATATCGAGCCATATATTCATCAGACCTGTGATCACAAAATCCTTTGTTTGTTCCACGTCATTGATGACTCGGGAAATGACTTCCCCTGTTCTAGTATTCGCATAGAAACGAAGGCTCAGCTTCTGTATATGATCAAACAGCTTGGCTCTTATATCATAGAGTACCTTGCTGGCTGTCCACTGGGCAAAATATTGCCGATAATATTCAACAGGCGGGCGCAAAATTAAAAATAAGGCGAACATGATCGCCATAATGGTGAACAATGACGTTGTTTTGTCACTGGCCGTGCCGCCTCCTTGAATAATGTCGTCAACTACGTACTTCAGAAGCAATGGGAGAGCAAGCGGAATGGAGAATTTTACGATCCCGATTAATACTGTTATGAAAATTTGCTTCTTATAAGGTTTGACGAATTGCATATAGCGTTTCATAACCCCCACGTTGATTCCCCCTCTCTTTATCATGATGTGTGTGAGCCCATGTGAAAAACCTGTTGTACCCCGCAACAGGTTTTTACGTAACCATTATTTTGTATAGCGCAAATACCGTTCATACCACATATCGACAAACTCGGGTGCAAACGGGCCCTGCCGCTGATGAATCCAATGGAGCAACGTGTTTAAGTAGTCTCTTAAAATACTGTCAATTTCTTTTGGATAATTCATGGATTTTCGATGATCATCATATTCGTCTTCATCGAGAATATTGTAAGTCATGTCAGGAAAAACCTTAACATCTAAGTCATAATCAATATATTTAATTGCTTCGCCATCATAGGCAAACGGAGAACTGATGTTGCAATAATAATGAACCCCGTCTTCCCTCAGCATCCCGATGACATTAAACCATTGTCTTGCGTGAAAATAACAGATTGCGGGCTCTCTGGTTATCCATGTCCGGCCGTCTGATTCGGTTACCATCGTCCGGTCATTGGCTCCGATGACACACATTTCTGTACTTTTTAAGATTGTTGTCTCATTCCAAATTCTATGAATCAGCCCATTATGCTTATAGCTGTGAATTTGAATGGTTTCTCCTTCCTTGGGATAACCCATATTTCTCCCCTACTTTCTATAAAGCCCTACAGTTAGTATGTCCAAATTTGCTTACCGACAACGTCTTTTACCTATTATAACGTTACAAATTGAAAAATGAAAATAAAAGAGCCATTCCGGCTTGGGAATGGCACATTCCTGCTCTACACATAGGAAGACGGCTTTTCTGAGCTGCGATATGAACGAATCACCTGCTCTGTCTGTTTTTGAAATGTATCCTGTATATCAGCAAGATGCTTTCGTTTTACCGCAATTTCATCCTGAATACCGCGCAGCCTTGCGTCCCTTTCCAAGTGCCGGAGTTCTGCTTCGATTTCTTTGCAGCGGTCGAGCTCTGATTGGAGATCGAGAAGCTTGTCCATCGTTTTCATCTGTTCTATTACCAGCTTTTCAAATTCCGTCATCGGTTCCTCCTTCAGCCTGGTCAAAGTCTAAACGTTTCCACCATTAATCATTTCGATTCTGATTTGGCAAACCCTTTGACTCATTCTGTTGAGCTTTCACAAGTTTTGTCGTTTTTCAAACAGAAAAAAGCACTTCCACCCGAAGATGAAGTGCTTTTTTCTGTTTCAGTGATTAGCTGTTTTGTTGTTTGTTTTGTTCAGCAGATTGGTTTTGCTGTCTTACCTGCTGTGTGTTAGTTTCGCTTGCGAATTCAGTGCCGAATTGACCTTGTTGGCCAGCAGCTGATTGTTGGTTTTGTTTTCTGACTTGCTGAGCGTTTGTTTCGCTAGCAAATTCAGTGCCGAATTGACCTTGACCAGCAGCTGATTGTTGGTTTTGTTTTCTGACTTGTTGAGCGTTTGTTTTGCTGAAGTTATTTGAGTTAGCCATTGTTATCACCTCCACGGTCATTAGAATGTGCAGGTAATCGAGTGGCTATTCCTTTTTTCAAAAAAATTTTTTAAACGAGCAGTGAGCGCCCGCCGTCAACGATAATGGTCTGGCCGCGGATCATGTCAGCTTTTGATGACACTAAAAATTCAACCGTATCAACCATATCTTTAATCTCGACCATACGTCCCGCCGGGGTATTTTGACGCGCATCCTCCAAAAGGTCGTCTCTGTTCGGGAAGTGTTTGAGCGCATCTGTGTCAATCGCTCCGCCTGATACCGCATTTACGATAATCTGTTTTGGTGAAAGCTCTACTGCGAGATAACGGGTTAAAGCCTCTAACGCAGCTTTTGACACACCAACTGTCGTATAGTTTTCAAGGTAGCGGATTGAACCTAATGAGCTGATGCTGACGATATGACCGCCGCCGTTTTTCTCCATCAGCTTTGCCGCTTCCTGAGCGCAGAAAAGCAAGGCTTTTGCATTGATGTTCATCGTCCAGTCCCAATGTGTCTCCTCTAATTCCATAACCGGTCTCAGCACGCCTGATGCAGCATTATTAACAAAAACATCCAGTCTTCCAAAGGTTTCATCAATTTGCTGAAACATCTCTTTAATTTTTGCGGGCTGTCCTACGTTTGCTTTTACGGTAAGCACTTTCACGCCAAGTTTTTCGATTTCTTCCGCTGTTTCCAGAGCGGCTTTTTTGCTGCGTGCATAGTTAATGACAATATTATAGCCGTTTTCCGCAAGTCTGAGCGCCGCTGCTTTTCCGACGCCGCGGCTGCTTCCTGTTACGAGTGCGCATTTATTTTGTTCCATTTTTTCCTCAGCTCCTTGTAGCGTATAGTTCTCTTCATTCCACAAACAATAATGGCAAGAACTTTAAAGGGGGTCTTCTGTTATGTATGTCGGAAGAGATATGAGCGAATTGACCATGATTTCCAAAAAGGACTGGAAAAACAGTGAACTCGCCTTTTTTCATCATGCCTTTCAGCAAATTATGCCTTATTTGAACGAAGAAGGCCAATCAAAATACCGTGAATTAACGCAAGAGATTGAAGCGCGCGGCGGAATGAAGCGCAATGAAGCAGACTACAGCCACGGCACGCGCGTCAGTTATGATTAAGGACTCTTACCGAGCAGCCGAATTAAATGACCCGGCTGCTTCCACTGCCATCTTCCAAATTTTCTGGTGTGACACTGGAAACGCGAATTCTTCAAGCTCTTCCTTCGTTACTTTTTTCAGGTCTGCAGTATCCGACACTTGTTTTACTTTACCGAAAAACACAGAAATATTCCATACCAGGTGGGTGAAAACATGTTCCACTACACCTTGGAGGTCACTGATTTCAGCTTTTATGCCAAAATCACTTTCTAAAAATGCAGTGAGCTGCTCGCGCTCTGTTTTGATTCCTTTTTGCGTTTCAAGATTCGGGAATTCCCACAGATTGGCAAGCAGTCCCTTAGACGGGCGTTTATGAATATAGACTTGTCCGTCATCATCTGTAAGCACAATTGCAGCCATTGTTTTGATCCCCGGTTTCTTCTTTTTGCTTTTCACCGGGAGTTCTCGTTCAGTGCCTTCTGCAAACGCTGAGCAATGCTGCTGAACAGGACAAAGCAGGCAAGAAGGTGATTTCGGCGTACAGATGATGGCTCCCAGCTCCATTAAACCCTGATTGAATTCAGAGGGTTTTTCTTTTGAAATAAACGCACGGACTGCTTCTTCAAAAATCGTTCTTGTTTTTGGCTTGGCAATATCATCCCAGATGGACAGAATTCTCGACATGACACGCATCACATTTCCGTCAACCGCGGGAATCGGTTTATTGTATGCGATGCTTAGCACCGCTCCTTTTGTGTAAGGGCCTACGCCTTTTAAGCCGCCAAACTCTTTTTCTTCCGATGGAACAACTCCTCCGTATTGCTGCTTCACTTCTTGTACCGCGCTTTGCAGGTTTCTGACCCGCGAATAATAACCGAGACCTTCCCATGCTTTGAGCACTTTTTCTTCATCGGCATCAGCGAGCGCTTCTACTGTCGGGAATTGCTCCACAAACCGTAAAAAGTAAGGAATGACCGTCTCTACCCTCGTTTGCTGGAGCATCACTTCAGATACCCACACCTTATATGGGTCTTGGTCCTCTCTCCACGGCAGAATGCGCTGTTCTCTTTCGAACCAGTTAATTAAATCATTTTGAAATTGCTGTATATCTTTTTGTTTTATCTTATCTTCAAGTACGTTCATATGTGTTTCTCCCCAGTCTCTCGCGCCCCGCTTTTCTTTAGACTGTTTTTTGTTGTACACTAAGGGCACAGTACGATAATATGTTACATTAAATAGAAGTAAAGAAAAAGCGGAAACATATGAGAACGATTAAACAGGTTAAAAGATTGGGTATATAAAAATAGGTAATGTCTTACAAAAGTGAATGTGCAGGATACACCTGCAAGGAGGTCACCTATGGATACGGGCACACATGTTGTCATGGGCATCGCCCTCGGCGGAATCGCGACACTGGATCCGGTTGTCGGAACAGATCCGGCAATGGCACACGCAGTCATGATCGCTACGCTTGCGGGCTCACAGGCTCCTGATATTGATACTGTGTTAAAACTTAAAAACAATGCTGTTTATATAAGAAATCACAGAGGCTTTACCCATTCTATTCCCGCCGTTTTGTTTTGGTCTGTCATCATTCCGGCGATTTTGTATTTATTTTATCCGCAGGCTGATTTTCTGCATCTGTGGCTGTGGACATTGCTGGCAGTTGTGCTGCATGTATTTGTTGACATTTTCAACGCGTACGGTACACAAGCCATCCGGCCGTTTTCGAAAAAATGGGTGGCACTCGGGCTGATTAACACATTTGATCCGTTTATATTTATCAGCCATCTGGCGGCCATCGCGGTTTGGTATGTCGGCGGCAGCCCCGGAATCACATTTCTCACCTTATACGTCATACTGGCAGGCTATTATATCTTGCGCCTGATGATGCAGCTGCGAATCAAACGGCAGCTCCGTGAGATGATTCATGAAGAGATCGAAAGCATTATCATTTCACCGACGATGAAATTCAGGCAATGGCGGATTGCGGTTACGACTGCGCATGCTTTTTATGTAGGAAGGAGCATGGACGGGCATGTGGTGATACTTGATACGTTTAATCGGGTGCCTGTTCCTGAAACCGACGTTATGCAAGCGGCGAAGCAGGATGATAACATTGCGGCGTTTTTGTCGTTCTCCCCGGTTTACAGGTGGGAAGTGGATACGTATAAGGATCATTACGAGGTACGGTTTATTGACCTGCGTTATCGGAGTAAAGGGCACTATCCGTTTGTGGCAATCGTTCATATCAGCCATGATCTTGAGATACGCTCATCTTATACCGGCTGGATATTCAGCGAAGAAAAGCTTCAGAAAAAATTAAAGCTCGGCTCTATTTAGAGCCGGGCTTTTTTGCGTCTTGTATAAAAAACAGCTAAGAGCAGGCTGATGAAAGAGATCACTGCGGATATTTTAAAATATGGCGGATAGTAGGTGAGTTCAATTTGATTGTCTCCCTTTTGCGCCTTAAAACCGATAAAAGTGTAATCGGCTTTTTCAATTTTCTGCTGTTTTCCGTTAATTTTCAGCTCCCAGCCTTTCTCATACGGAATCGGGAGCATGATGTACTGGGGTTTGGAATTGCGATATGTGAATGTCAGCTTGTTTTTATTCCATTCCAGGCTTTCTGTTTTCTCCGTTTTGTTTTGCGACGCAGCGTTTTTTAATGTTTGATAATTTTCTTCATAAAGCGCGATATGTGAAAGCTCGTACGTTCCTTTCGGAAGCCTGATTGAGATATGATCTGCTTTAGGCACTCTGATGGTCAAATCGTTTACTCCCGTTTTATAGATCGATTGATTTGATTTTCTTGTTGTGACATAATCATTTACCTTTAGCGTAAATCCTTTGTCTCTTGCTTTGCTTTTCAAATAAAAACTGACATAGTAATCGCCCGGACCGACTGATGGCTTTTTCGGGGTGATGATCAATTCTCCTCCGCTTTCTCCAGTTACAGTCAGGAGTCCGTTTTGATATTGAGCTTGTTTTGCAGTGATGTCCGATTTGAAAATCAGATTCGTCAGATCAGGGGGCTGCTCTGTTTTTTCAGTTGGATCTGCTAATACAATTCCTTTGAGCATCGCTTGCTCTTTTGCAAGTGCCGGCAACTTTTTCAGGTCACTTTCTGCGTAAACTCTTTCGGCTGATTTGACGAAAGGAAGCATATATTGATTTTCATAAACGGTGTAGTGCTCTGATTCCATATGTTTTGTAAAGCCGTATGGAACATTCGCTTCGTTTATTTTTTCCGTCATATAGTATCTGCCGTAAAGCAGGCTGTACAAATTCGCTCTGTCCCCCAATGAAGCGTAGCGGCTGACGCTTTCTCTTCCCATATCGATGCGAAGATCATTCCAATAGAAGGAGAGCAAGTGGCTGTTTAAAATGCTCGAGTAGGCGCTGAATCCATTAAATCCGTAAATAATCGGAGTGTTATTGCGGACGCCATTCATCCAGTCGATTCTCATGAGCGGGTCATTGTCTTCCTTTTGCACACGTCTGATGAGCTGAGATTGTTCGTCTCCTTTGTATTCCTCGCTTGTAATATAGGATTTTGAGACACTGTCCAGCCCGCCTCCTTCTGAGAGCGCATATTTCTGATAGGTGTTAGCGACAAGCAGCGAAGACAGAACCACCACACCGTATACAGCCAGCTTTGCCCGTTTTTTCACAAAAGCTGCGGCAAACAAAGCAGCGATTGTCAGGAACAAAAGCAGTAGGATGCTTTCATTCGCTGGCTTCCATATATCAAGCTCATACCTTTGGACATGATACCAATAAAGAAGCAGAACAATCGCTGCTGCAGGAAGCAGTTCTTTCCGCCTCAGCTCCTGCAGCTGTGATAAACCTGCGGCGGCTGCTCCGGCGATTGTAAAGGCCAAAATATATTCAAACCGGTTTTGCGGTGCGGAAAAGCCATTAAAGGCGCTTGCCGCGTACGGACTGAAATGAAAGAGGATAAACAGAAGGCTCAATCCGGCAAAAAGGCGAAACACCCGGTGTTTATAAAAAGAAATGACAAACAAAAACAGCAAAAAGATGGCTGGCACCACGATAATCCTGCTTGAAAATAAAATATTATCATCGAAATTCAGCCACTCTATTTTTTCATTATACGGAGGACGCAGGTTATTTAAATACCCGTAAACCACCGGCACAAATACCGCCGCACTGATACCGAAAGAAATGAGTCCCGAGACTAAAAACATTCTGCATTGAACCCATTTTTTCACTTCATGATCTTCCAGCTTGATCAGCCATCTGAACAAAATATAAATTCCAATAAAAATCAGATTTATGTATGCAAAGTAAAAATTGTTGATTAAGCTCAGTGAGCAAGCAATGATAAACCATGCCGGACGCCGCTCCCTGATGATTTTTTCCGCTCCGAGCACGAGAAGCGGAAGCCAAATCATTGTATCGGTGAAAAATTCCCAATACGCTTCGTGGCGAAAGTAAATGATCGATACTCCGTATAGTACAGCACCCGTAAACGCCGCTGCTCTGTGTTTGAGCAAATAGCTGAAAACAGAAGCTGCTGTAAAAATAATCAGACTCAGCTTAAAAATGCTGATAAAAACGGCTGACTGTGCCCAAAAAAGCGTGTCCGCCTCACCGATAAGATGAACGGATTGCAGCAGCCATACTGCGGCGGATGTCGCAAGAAAAAGGAAAGAAGCAGAAAAATAATAGCCAAGCTGACTGAATGTGCCACCGCCGAGTCCGAATGAATAATGATAGAAAAAGTTTCCTTGCGTGTATTGTTCATATAATAATTTCTTAAATACGATCATTTGCGCCAGTCCGTCACCGGGACCGGTCATATATCTGCCTTCCGCCCATTCTTTCACAAAAAAAGCGTGGGCAAGAACGGCTATGAACAGACTGGCCGCATAAATCATGACATGTTTTCTTTTTTTCATAAGGATTCTCCAGTCTTGCCGTTAACTGTAAGCATGCAAAAAAGCACTGCCAATGGCAATTGATTCATTTCAGTGCAGTTTGGTCAGGCGCCGCATGTTTTTCAATTCGTTCGTTTCAGGCAGATCTTTGCTCGGGATATTTGCTTCTTTGATCAAATAATGCGGACGTTTTTTTGTTTCGTAATAGATTCTGCCGATGTATTCTCCTATGATGCCAAGGCTTAACAGCTGAACCCCGCCAAGGAATAAGACCGCAGATATAATTGTGAAATATCCGGGTACAGAAATACCGTTTGTAAGAATTTTGACGAACGTGGCTATGATATAAATAAGAGAGAGCAGCAATACAAAAATGCCGGTGTAAAAGCATATTCTCAGCGGTTTATGGTTAAAGGAGACAACGCCGTCCATTCCGTAATTAAAAAGGCTGCTGAATGACCATTTTGATGTGCCGTTTTTTCTTTCGACATTTTCGTAAAAAACAATTTTCTGTTCGAAGCCGATCCAGCAAAACAGGCCTTTTGAAAAGCGGTTGCCTTCGCTCAATTTCAAAAGTGCATCCACAGCTTGGCGGCTTAACAGCCGAAAGTCTCCGACACCGTCACGCAAATCAACTTCCACCGCTTTATTAATGAACTTGTAGTAAAGGGACGAAAGAAGCGAACGCACGGGGTTATCCCCTTTTCTGTTCCTCTGGGCAATGACTTGATCATAGCCCTCCTCGTAGCCTTTAATAAAGTCCTTCAGCAAATAGGTCGGATGCTGCAAATCGGCGTCCATCACGACAACTGCCTCGCCTTGAACATGTTCAAATCCGGCCAAGATCGCGGCTTCTTTTCCAAAGTTTCGCGAAAATGAAATGTATTTCACTCGGCTGCATTTGGATGCCAGGTCTTTGATCTGCTGAAGCGTGTCATCAATACTGCCGTCGTTAATGAAGAATATTTCATAATCATAATGAATGTTTTTGAATTCCTTTTTTAAAGATTCATGAATGAGTTTGACATTATAACCTTCATTGTAAGACGGGATAATAATCGAGATTAATCCTTGCTTCATTAAGGCACCTTCTTTTTATTATTCTTTTTAAGTATTGCCTTAGGGGAATTGTACACAAATCTTCAGTAAGGCTATTCCTTTTTTTAAAGTCGTTTAAACCTGTTTTTAGTTACATTTTTGGTATGACATTTCGGTATATGTAATGTTATTTTGTCAGGATTAAAATAGAGTATGAAAAAAAAGCATAGAAAAAGTCTGCCATTTCGACAGACGGTGCAAAGAAAATCTGACTTATTGTTTTTCAAGATATTCTAAAATAAGCTGATTCACGATGGCCGGCTTTTCGTGGCTGATCCAATGGGACGCTTCATCCACAAATATTAAATGCCCGTTTGGACAGCGTCTTGCTGTTTCTTTTGCAAGCTTTCTGCTTAAAAAGCGGTCTTCCATTCCCCAGATCATCCGATAAGGGGCTGTATGGCATTCGCGGGAATTTTCTGCAAGGCTGCCTTTTCTGAGTGCCCTGTACCAGTTCAGCATTGATGTCAGGGCGCCAGGCTGCTTCCACGCTTCTTTGTACTTATTGATATCCTCAGAAGAAAAAAGCTCCGGCCGATCAGATAGCCCGATGGCTTTATCTAATTTCTCATAGTCGTTTTCTGTTAACGCGGCCTCCGGTTTGTCCGGCAGCTGGAAGAAGGCAATGTATGAGCTTTTCAGCCATTGCGGAGGGTAGACTGGCGTTACGGTTTTCATGACGTGCGGATGCGGTATGTTAATGGCGATAAGCTTTTCAAGATATTCCGGACGTGTTGATGCCAAGTGCCAGGCTACTGCTCCTCCCCAGTCATGTCCGATCACGATTGCTTTTTGATCAGTAAATTGTGAAATAAGCCCAATGATATCATCTCTTAATGTATCAATCCGATATGCCTCAATTCCTTCCGGTTTGTCACTGAGATTGTAACCTCGCTGATCAGGAACAATCACCCGGTACCCCGCGTCCGCAAGCGGTTTGATTTGGTTTTTCCAGCCATACCAAAACTCAGGAAATCCATGGAGCAGGACGATAAGCGGGCCGTCCTCCGGTCCTGCAGAAGCAACGTGGAGTGTAATTCCATTTGTTTTGACAAACTGGCTGTTAACTCCTTCCACTTAAATCTCCTCCTTGACTTTGCGTCATATGTTTCAGCCTTTTCTCTGTCAGTATAAAAGTGATGATACAAGCAGCAACAAGCAAGATCAGCTGAAGGATGATAAAGCTTGATCTCAGGAGCACCCCGGCCCCCAGGACAATCAAACCTGACAGGATCATGAGCGCCGCACTGTAACGGTTGGCTTCATTCCATAACTTTTGATCTGACATTGAGCGTCTCGTTCTGAATCCATATACACTGTTAATGGATTTTGGAGGGAACAATTTGATGAAAAGACCTGCAATCATCATGAGCCCTCCGCCGACTAAACATGCCATATGATCATCTCCTCTCTCATTGTTACGTTCAGAAAGAAGAAATGTTTCAATATCCTGACAAAAAGACAAGCATGAGCCTGTCTATTTAGCGTATTTGTAAATCCTTTGTCGGAATATAGCCTTTTATCCCGCCGTGATCAACGAATGCCCAGCTGAAATCAAATCCTCCGTTTTCACTGAATCCCCAGCCGAGCAAAGTGACTTCTGTCCCCGAGGAAAGCTGCTTGGCTTTTCCATTTTCCGGTGTTGGAGAATAGAAGGCAGTCTGTTTTGCTGTTTTTGCTTGACTTGCGGTTTTCATTAAGAAGTGTGTTGAAATATATGCTTTTTTTCCTTTGAATTCGATTTGAGCCCAATCAGCATTAGCAAACCCCTTTACAGTGACTTTCTGTTCAGATGATACTGTGCCGAGAATCGCGCTTTTTTGTTTTGGCTCAGCCCGGACATTCAGTTTTCCTGCTTTAATCATATAAGAATCTGATGATGGCATGGTGACATTTATGGTCTGAAGGGTTGCAGCTTTTGCCGCGGGAGCAGTGCTACATGCTGTGAAACTCAGTCCTGCGGCGGCAGTTAAAGCGAGCAATACTTGTTTCTTTTTCATACATAGCTCCTCCTCGGATTTTGACAAGATATAAGAGGTATTCCCTGATTGCCTGGAGGATGAAACACTTTTTGTTTATTTTTTCTAACAGTTAAGGAAATGTTAAGGTTTGTAAGGTGTACATTACATTCTAATCTTTGTATGATACATTATGTAAGGTATACGTTACATAACGAGAGAGGATCAAATAAGATGAAGCACGGGGTTCGTAATTATGTAAAAGAATACAGAAAAGCTAAAGGATGGACACAGGATCAGCTGGCAGAAAACATTCAAGTGACAAGACAGACGGTCATTGCAATTGAAAAACAAAGATATGAACCCTCGATAGGCACTGCAATTAAATTATCTTCAGTATTAGAGTGCTCATTAGATCAATTATTCTGGATAGAAGGAGACAAATAATATGAACATGACGTATCGTACCGGATTGTTTTTGCAAACTTTGCTTCCCATTTTATTGTATGTCGTTTATTGGCATTCACCTTCAACTTTAACACTTCTGTTAGCAGTCATCGGAACTGCACGAGTTCTTTATTCTGCCGCACATATTCATAGAAATAAACTCTGGGGAAACGTACACTTTCAGAATGACCAACGCACCCGCTCAAATGCTCATTTCGCGGGCTATATATCACATTGGGTGATGATTGTTATTTTGCTTATAGGTGTTGTTCTTATTCATCAATCCATGCTTCCTCTGTCCTATCTGCAGCTGATTGCATATACTGCTTTTCTTGGTTTTATGCTTAGAATGGTGATTAGTGATATGCTTAATACAAATGTGTAAAAAACAGCCTGCCGTACTTTGCCGGCAGGCTGTGTTAATGTAAAAGCCCTCTGCTTTGGTTTAAGTAATCATTCACGTCTTCACGGCCGCTTTGGAAAAGGTGGAGCTGGCCGCCATAGTTCTCAATCCACTGTGTGACGATTTTTTCGGTCATTTTTTCGCCTTGGTAGGCGTGTCCGGCTTTTGCATAGGTTGCTTCAAAGTCGCTCCATAACAATTCCACCCATGTTTTCGCCTGAATGTAGCTGATCATATCGTTTTTTTCCAGAAGCAGATTTGTCAGTTTCTCAATATACGTATTCATTTGGTGGTCTCCTTTCCTTCAGGAAAAAAATTACGCTTTAAAACTTCATGTTCTCCATATACTAACCTTACGTCTTCATCTGGCAAGACGCAACTTTTTGATCTCGAACCTAGGGGGATATGACATGGTCCGCAATAAAGAAAAAGGATTTCCTTACGAAAACGAAAACAAGTTTCAAGGTGAACCGAGAGCAAAGGACGACTATGCTTCAAAGCGTCCTGACGGGTCAATCAACCAGCATCCTCAGGAAAAAATGAGAGCCTCCGGCAAACGATAAAAGAAGAACAGCTGCACATGTGCAGCTGTTTTTTAGCCTTTATTGACTTGATACTCATAGACGCTTTTCTTTTCAGACAGATGCGCAAATGTTGAGAGCACCAGTCCGCACGCGGTCATCAGCGCTCCTCCCGCAAACAGCCAGGAATAAGAGCCGGTTCCGCTTAAAATGATGCCGCCGATCCACGCGCCGAGCGCATTGGCCAGGTTAAATGCAGACACGCTCACAGCTGCGGCGATCGTTGTTCCGTTCTCAGATGAAGAAAGCACCTTTGTTTGCAAAAGAGGCGGTGTGCCGAATGCGCAAGCTCCAAATAAGAAAGTCGCGACAATAGCTGCGGCCGGATAAACGGCGATGTACGGGAATACCGCAAGTACGCCGATCAAACCGATCATGACGCCAATCATGGTCCGGGTCAGCAGAGGAAGCGGCACTTTTCCCGCAAAGAAGTTTCCCGCAACCCCTCCCAAACCATAGGCGAAGAGGGCGCCTGTAATGCCGACTGTGCTGAAACCCGCTGAATTTCTTAAAATCGGCTCGATAAACGTATACGCGATAAATACGCCTGAATAGCCTAAAATTGTAATCGCAAAGGAGTACAGCACCTGTTTGTGTTTAAATACTCCCCACTCATTCATGAGCATCGGGATGACTTTTGGTTTTCTGTTCGGCACGGTAGCCATCAGGCCTAAAAATCCGATCACTCCAAGCACCGTAATGATGGAAAACACGACTCTCCAGTTTAGGACATCACCCAAGTAGGAACCGAATGGAACACCCAGCATCAAAGCCACTGTTAAACCGCCGTTCATAGACGCAGCGGCTGCGGCGCGTTTTTCCGGCGGCACCATTTCACTAGCGAATACCATCGCAATCGCAAAGAAAGCGCCGTGAATGGAAGCAGATAAAATTCTTGAGACCGCCAATACCGCAAAATTCGGTGCCAGTGCGCTCATCAGGTTGGAAAGGATGAAAATCCCCATCAACCCAAGAAGTACCGGCTTTCTCGGGAGCTTGACAGAAACAATCGTGACGAGCGGGCCTGTTACACAGACGCTTGCCGCATAAGCGGTGACAAGGAGTCCCGCAGAGGAAACATGTATATGAAAGTCATCGGCAATCGACGTCAAAATACCCATCACCGCATATTCTGTGTATCCAATTGAAAACGTGCAGATCATTAGAACAAAAATAATTAATTTTACTGATGGATTTTTCATACTCAACGTCATCGCCTCCTTTAATGTGAAAAAACAACGAGTTCCATCTTAAAAGAAATCCAGGGTGAATTCAATCATTTTTTCTCTAAAAATCGCCTTGAGTGTGCTCAAATAAAAAAGAGGCTGATATTCAGCCTCTCGGTTATCCCTGCTTCTTTTGCTGTAATACTGAGATTGGAAGCGCTTCTTCTTGATCGGGAGCCGATGTTCTGTATCCCCAAGCGAAAACGCCATTTAAATAGTTAATGTGAAACTCATCCTCAGAGCCGTCCACAACATACGTTTCTCCCGGCGAGAAGTCCTCCGGATTCAGCAAGTATGCCTTTGCCATGGCAATTTTCCGTTCGAGCACTGCCAGTTCATTTATGATTCCAAGCTGTTCCGCTTTTCTTGCTTTTTCAGAGAGTCCTGCGATTTCTGTATTCAGTTCGTACGTTGTCATTTGACTGTATCGTTTCTCCATTTTTCAGCTACTCCTCTTCCTGCAGAAATTGATCGATTAAATCGAGTGAGAATCCTTTTCTGAATAAAAATTGTTTGACCTTCATGGCACTTTCATAGGAGCCGTCATAACGGTATTTTCTAAACGCTTTTTCCGCATGAAGACGCAGCGCTTCTTTTTCAGTGTCTTCATCATTTTCGTATTCAATCTGCTCCAGCGCCGCAGAGATGACATCAAATGAGAAGCCTTTGCGCTGCAGCTGCATCTGTGCTCGCTGTTTGATTTCTTTTGAAGAGAGTTTCTTGTCTTTCTTCAGAAGCTTTTCGATATGCTTAACTGCTTTGTCCGTCTGTTCTTCAAAGGAGAAAGAACTCAGCGTATCTTTGATGGTGTCGTCATCGATCCCCTTCGCTTTCAGCTCTCTGAACAAAACGTCAGGCCCTTTTCCGTTTGTTTTCTTGTGAGTGCTCACGTAGGCCGCCGCAAACTCTTGGTCATTTAAATAGTTGTAATCGTTCAGCTTATGAATCACTTCCGCAATGACGGGCGCCGAGGTTTCTTTTTTCTTTAAGTGGTCTTCTACCTCTTTCGTTGACCGCATTCGATAGGATAAAAAATCAATCGCACGGTTGAAGCCTTTTTTTACTTCATCGCCGTATTGAATCTCAATGATCTCGAGGTCATCAAGCTCTTTTCCCTTTGTAAGCTCAAATTTCACGAGCACATCTGCGTCAACACTGAAAGCATATTTTTCATCCAGAAAAATATTAAAGCGTTCCGTATTCTTCTTTTGCGCTGAAATCTTTGTAATAAATGGCATCTTAATCTCCCTTCTCCGGTCTCAAATGCGTTTTCTATGATCAAAATGAGGTAAAGTATAGTTATCAGAACGATGAGGAGAGATGTTTATGAATATTGCAATGACGGGCGGAACGGGTTTTCTCGGTACGCATCTGACTGGCGTCCTCACCCGCCAGGGACATCATGTTTATATTTTATCAAGAAACGCGCCAAAAACTGAACAAAAAAATATCACTTATGTCCAATGGCTGACTGAAGAAGCTGCGCCTGAACAAGAACTTCCCCATATTGATGTTTGGGTAAATCTTGCGGGAAAATCGATTTTTGGCCGCTGGAACGAAAAAACGAAGCAGCAAATTCTCTCCAGCCGGATCGATGCAACCCGGGAAGTACGGCGGCTTATTCATAAACAGGCGAAAAAACCGAAGGCGCTTATTCAAGCCAGTGCAGTGGGCATTTACGGCACCAGCCTTGAAAAAACCTTTACAGAAGACTCCCCCACGTCGGACGAGGATTTTCTCAGCCACACTGCACATATGTGGGAACGGGAAGGGCAAAATATAGAGGTGATGGGCATTCGAACGGTTTACGCGAGATTTGGCGTGATGCTCGGAGAAAAAGGCGCTCTCCCGCTGATGGTTCTGCCATATAAACTGCTGGCCGGCGGAACGATCGGGACGGGCAATCAGTGGCTGTCCTGGATTCACGTGGATGACGCCGCCCAGCTGATTGTATATGCAATCGAAAACGACAGCATCTCAGGTCCTGTTAATGTGACAGCGCCTAATCCGGTTGAAATGAAGCAGTTCGGAAAAACGATTGCACGGGTGAAACACCGTCCCCACTGGCTCCCCGTTCCAGCATTCTTTTTATCAAAAGCATTGGGGGAAATGAGCCTGCTTATTGTGAAAGGACAGCGCGCTCTGCCTAAAAAAGCAATTACGTCCGGATTCCGTTTTACATATTCAGACCTTGAATTCGCCCTCTCGCAGCTGCTGACGGACCGAAATGCTGTATAAAAACGGAAGGAAGCGTCAACCTTAAGAATAACATGGTTGAAGGAGGTCCTTTTATGGAAAAGAAGAGGGAGAAGCACCAGCAAGGAGCCAACCTGAAGAAAATGCAGGAAGTTCTTTATTCGAGTGAATTTAAAAAGGCGGAAAAAGCTGCTAAGCGGAAGTAGGGATACATAGCGCCGGAAAGCAGATACTATGTTTGTTTGATATCACTTTTTAGGGGGAATTTGATATGGGCAGAAATCATATCCACAAAAACCGTGATAAAAACAAACAAAAACTTCCTCAGGTTCCCGATGCGTTAAAACGAGAAACTGACGGCGTTTACGAGGAATATTCAAGCGAACTCGCTGATGCGGATGACCGCGAAGCGCAGGAGCGCGCAAAAGCGGCCGACAGCAGAGCGAAAAGCAAAAAACGTTAATGAAAAACCCCTTGTCTCTGCTTGAGACAGGGGGTTTTTTACAGCTCGGTGAACCGTTCCTTTATCGGTGTGCGTTTTTTCACTTCCGGCATTTCATCAGGATAGCCTGTTTGTATGATCGCGGCGAAGCGCTCGTTATCCTGTAAACCGAAGGCTTGATGCACGTCTTTATCATAGAGGATCTTTCCGCTTTTCCAAACCATGCCGATTCCTTTTTCCCAGGCAAGAAGCTGGAGGTTTTGAATCAATGAGCTGGTTGCCGCAAAATCATCATCTCTTGCTCTTTCGTTCTCATCTTCCTTAAATACAACGAGCAGAAATCCCGGCACACGGCTGAGTGTCTTTTTGAAGTTTTGGAGTTTTTCTTCCGTCATGTCCGGCTTTGATTTTTTAGAAAATGAAGCAAAGGTTTTAATCAAGCTTGCTTTTCCAGTTTCACTGGAAACGTAAATAAATCTCCAAGGCTCCGTCACTCTGTGATTTGGCGCATATTTTGCCGTTTCTAGCATGTCAAGGATGACAGCCGGAGGTACGGGATCTTGTTTAAATTTACGGATTGATCTTCTGCTGCGTATGATATCCCGCAGTGCTGAATCTTGATTTATCTGTTCGGCTTGAGGCATACCGCTTCACCCTTTCTGTCCAATTGAAAATGATTATCAATCATAATCATAACGGAAAGTGCAGCTTTTTGTAAACCGTCAGCCATATTAGATTTCAAGAATCCGAGTTTCTGAGTAAACGGCAGTCCCTGTCATGTTCACTTTGATGTGATCGTTTTCTCCATTTATTTCAATTTCCACTCTTCCGTCTTTCCCCATCTCCTGTCCTTGTTCAATGATGAATGTACGCTGCCCGGACCGGCCGTATTGCTGCATGTAAGCTCCCATCACACCGGATGCTGTGCCAGTCACGGGATCTTCTATTGTTCCTGAATACGGCGACGAAAAGTGGCGCCCGTGCAGGTCGCTGTCAGAGTGAATCGTTTCAAAGGTAAATGGATGCACTGAGGCTTTTGGCAGATCAACTAGAACATCCGGAAATTGTTTGTTATTCGGCACCATTTTTTTAGAGGCTTCTAATGATTTGAGCGGAACGATCGCAGTCCATATGCCTGTGCTGCCAAAAACAATTGGAAGGTCCTCATGAAAGTCCTCGGCCGTAATTCCCAATGCGTCCGCGAGCTTTTCCCGGTCGCCCGTAAATGGTTTGAATTTCGGAGCAGCCTGTTCAAGTGTGATATGGATGCGCCCCTCTTTTTCAGAAATGTTTGCTGGCAAGATACCGGCTTTTGTCTGGATGCTGTACGTTTTACCAATCTCCAGCCTTCCTTTTTCACATAATGCGTATAGGGAAGCGACCGTCGCATGCCCGCATAAATTCATTTCGTGTCCAGGAGTGAAGTAACGGAGTTCAAGATCAGCCGCCTCGCTGTTCCGAATAAAGGAGGTTTCTGAATATCCTGCGATTTCAGCTATTCTCTGCATTTCTTCTTCTGTATAATGGTCCCCGTGCAATACCACTCCCGCGGGGTTTCCTTTGCCGGGATTTTCCGTAAATGCTTCATATTTTAATACCTCTGCTTTCATTCGCCTGCCATCCTTTCTACATCAATGTCTCTGTCAGTATAACAAAATATTAGAGGGAATTTTCAGTCAATACCAAGAACCCATTTTCTTTGCAGAGAAAATGGGTTCTTACAATCAGGAATTTCTTGTTTTATAGAGCAAATAAATAAAATAGGGGGCGCCGATCGCCGCTGTAAAAACGCCTGCCGGAACTTCGACCGGGGCAAATAAGGTTCTGCCGATGATGTCTGCTCCTAATACGAGCAGAGCCCCGATCAGTGCAGATGCCGGGAGCAGCGCACCGTAAGACGAGCCGACGAGACGCCTTGCGATGTGCGGCGCCATCAGACCGACAAAACCAATCGTTCCGGCAACCGAAACCGCACAGCCCGTAAGAGCCGTACTCAGCAGCAGGAGGAAGAACCGGTTTCTTTGCACGGAGCTTCCCGCGCCTGCCGCAATATCTTCACCGAGCATCTGTATATTCATATTTTTAAGACAGATAAAACAAATGAATAAGAGAATGACAGACAGCAACACGGCTATTTTTACATGCTGCCAGTTAGATCCGTAGACCGAACCTGTTATGTATACATTGGCTTGGGACGCCCTGTAGATCGGTCCTTTGATCATGAGCAATGTGGTCATCGCTTGTGCAGACATTGAAAATCCGATTCCGATCAGCACCAGCCGAAACGTGGAGGCGCCATTTTTGTATGCGAGTAAATAAACGATAAGTCCAACAACTGATGCCCCGATAAATGCGGCAGCCGGAAGCCATGACAGACTGATCGTCAGTGAATCGCTTCGGTCTGAGAAGAACATCATGACAAGCACCACAGCCACAGCCGCTCCGCCCGTGATTCCGATAATATCCGGGGATGCGAGAGGGTTTCTGACCAGCCCCTGCAAAATTGCGCCTGCTGCAGCCAAGCAAACGCCGGCGCATACAGCTGTCAAAATTCTTGGCATGCGGAACGACATCACCATCATTTCATCGAGCTTTGAACCTGCACCGAAAAATGTTTTGGCCACATCCCAAGGAGGAATGAACCGCTGTCCGAGACCGGCGCTTATGATGAACACAGCCGCTGTTAAACCGAGTAAAACAAAAAAGACAATCCATGCTTTCTTTTCAGCCGCTGTAAAGCCAAAACGAAGTTTCATAGATTCGCCCCCCTTCTTGCGATGTAAACAAACACAGGCATGCCGATAATCGCCGTCATAACCCCCACAGGAACCTCCTGAGGCATAATGATATATCGGGCCCCGATGTCCGCGGCAACTAGTAAAATCGCACCCAAAACAGCGGAAAACGGCAGAACCCAGCGATAATCATTGCCGATGATAAAGCGGGCAAAGTGCGGGATGATGATGCCGATAAAGGAAATCGGCCCGGCAATGGCGACAGCTGAACCGGCAAGCAGGACAATGCATAGTGCCATAGCGAATTTCAGCAGTCCCGTTTTTTGACCAAGTCCTTTGGCAACATCTTCTCCCATGACAAGAAGATTAATTTTCCGGCCGAGGAAACAGCTGATCAAAAGCGCCGCCGCGGCATACGGAAGCATTGTCATCAGCAAATCGAGACTCCTGCCCTGCACAGAGCCCGTCAGCCAAAATAGCACCTGAGCCAGCTCGAGTTCATTGACGGAAAGCATGCCTTGTGTCAGCGAAGAAAACATTGCCGCCATGGCTGCTCCAGCCAGCGTCAATTTGATCGGCGTGAGCCCTTCCCTTCCAAGCGAACCTGCGGCATAGACAATCGCGGCGGTAAAGGAAGCACCGAGAAACGAGCTCCATACAAGCGCTTGGGGTGATTGAATATGCAGAAAAAATGATCCGGCAACAATAAAAAAGCCGGCCCCTGCGTTGATTCCGAAAATCCCTGGTGATGCTAGCGGGTTTTTTGTCAGCGCCTGCATCAGAGCGCCGGCAGCCGCAAGGGAAGCGCCGACGACCGTGGCAACCAAGGCGCGCGGGAGCCTGACGTCTTTAATGATGACTTGCTCATTTGATCCGTTAAAAGATGTAAACGCTTGATAGACCTGTCCCCATGACGTACCGGTATAGCCGTATATGACACTTGCGCAGACAGCCGCCAGCAAAATGAAAAGCAGACATAATAACAAAATCCATTTCGAATAAGCCTTTTTGAAGATCATCATCCAATTCTCCTAGTGATTTACTATGTAACATTCTTCATCATGACTGCAGTAAATTGATTGTTTTTGAGAATCATCCTCAATTAATGATTGACACTCTCACCACTGCTTATTATGATCTAAATGATAATGAATTTCAATATTGGGAGGAAAAAGATGAAAAAGCATATCAGCATGCTATTTGTATTACTTATGGCCGTTATGGTGCTTTCTGCCTGTAATAGTTCAGAAAGTTCCGGAAACAGCGAGGGGTCAAGCAGCAAAACAAGAACGGTTAAACATGCAATGGGGACATCAGACAACATTCCAGCCCACCCAAAACGGATTGTCGTCTTAACAAATGAAGGAACAGAGGCGCTTTTAGCGCTTGGCATTAAACCTGTCGGGGCCGTGAAGTCATGGAAGGGCGACCCGTGGTATGACTACCTGAAAGACGATATGGAAGGTGTTAAAAACGTCGGGCTAGAAACTGAACCGAATGTGGAAGCCATCGCGGAGTTAAAGCCTGATTTGATTATTGGAAATAAAGTGCGCCAAGAAAAGATTTATGATCAGTTAAATGCGATTGCGCCTACGGTTTTTGCTGAATCTTTAGCCGGGAACTGGAAGGATAACCTGACTCTTTATGCCGACGCGGTGAATAAGGCGGACAAAGGCAAAGAAGTCATTGCCGATTTTGATAAGCGCGTTGCCGATATGAAAGATAAGCTTGGCGATCAGACAAACAAAACTGTGTCTGTTGTACGCTTTCTGTCCGGCGAGTCAAGAATCTATTATAAAGATTCATTCTCAGGCATTATTTTAGACCAGCTTGGTTTTAAACGTCCTGAAAAGCAAGTGGAGCTATTCAAGAAACAAAAGGACCAATTCACGTTCTCAACAGACAGCAAAGAATCCATTCCTGATATGGATGGCGATGTGCTTTTTTATTTCACTTATAAAGCCGATAATGCAAAAGATAATGAAAAATGGGCCAATCAGTGGACGAGCAGTTCACTATGGAAAAACCTCAAAGCTGTGAAATCAGGGAACGCCCATGAGGTCGATGACGTCGTGTGGACAACCGCAGGCGGAATCAAAGCCGCAAACTATCTGCTTGACGATATTGAAACGTATTTCTTAAAGTCTAAATAAAAAAAGAACTCCGTCTGTTTAGACGGAGTCTTTTTTGCTTTTGCCGATCAGACGCGTGACGAGGAACATGGTGACAGAAAGAGATCTGTTTTTCCGATACGCCAAGTATTTTCCGCGCCATTCGGGTTTGTATTTTTCTTTAAATGCTCGGAGCCCGCTGAAGCTGTACATGTACCGAACATTATTAAAAATGACAGCCGCGAAGCGTTCTGACCAGAAGGATGTAAAGGCCGTGCCGACATTGGCCAAGGGCGCCATGCCCATGTTAAATGACGTGCACCCCTCCTCCTTCGCCCATAAAAACATGCGGATGAACAATGCATCCATAATACCGTTCGGGGCGTCGCTGCGATAGCGCATCAGATCGACCGAGATTTCGCCTTCCTGATACATTGGCATGATATTGGCGAAAGCTACAATGTCCCCTTCGGCATTTTTCATATAGGCGATCGGCGCTCTCTGTAAATATGACGGATCAAAGAACCCGAGTGAAAAGCCCTTCTCCTTTTTCGAGCCGAGCCAATCATCGGAGATTTGTTTGAGCTCTTCTAAAAACGCTTCTGAAAATGGAGGATGATCTACATGGAAAGTATATTCCTCCCGTTCAAACCGGTTATTGATTGCCCGCAGGCCGGCTTTTTTCTTCCCTGATATGGTAAACGTGTTTAAGTCCACATAGGCTTCCTCGCCAAGTTTAAAAAAGTTGTAGCCAAAATCGTGGTACAGCGCCATGTCCTCTCGTTCGATTTGATAGAACAGAACACTGAATCCCTTTTGATGTGCTTCGTTAAGAAATTCTTCGAGCACAAGCGGGAACGACTCCTTTTGGCCGGACGGATCGCCGAGCACGACCAGCCGTCTTGCGATTTTCCCAAACAGAAGCAATGCATTGCCGTCGCTTGAGAAATAAAACCGCTTATCCCCCAGAAAGCCGAGATGGCTGAGCGCGTTGCCGCCTTTTTCATTCAAAAACTCAGCAAGACGTTCTGGATCAGCTTTTTCCCCAATTGGTTTGGTTTTCTTATGATACACCACTGTAAAAATAAAGAAGAACAGCGGAACGGCGATGACTGCCATGATGGTCGCATGTGTAATATGGGAAGTGCTGTGGACGAAATATTCGTGGCGCAGCACCTTTTTCATCCGATCCCAGATGAAGCTTGCGATAAGGTTATAGTTAAACAGCGCCACAGTAAACAGGGCAGCAGCGAAAATCATTTGCCCTAGCGTATAGGAAGCCTGTTCTCTGACAAATTGTTTTTTCAGCAGCACAAGCAAGACGATGATAATCGGCAATATGAATATTGCACTGATATTGAGCCCTTTTAAAAAGCTGAAAACAAATCCGCCGACAAGCGCTGTAATTGCCATTGTATAGGACCGTTTTGTCCGTTTATAAAGCTCGATCGGCAATATCAGCAAAATGAGCGCTGAGCTTAAGGACAGCCCGTTGAACAGCAAAAGGACCGGACGGGGAATGTGCGGAATGACTGTCAGCCTATCAATCGGCAGTGACACCGACGCAAGGACAATGAGACCGGCTACGAACACAATGAGTGAAAGCGATCCCTGCAAAATCCTCACTAACATGGCCCGCTGTACGACAAGCAGCACGTTTGTCGTTTCGATAGCCGGTGCAATTCGCGGGTTCGTTTCAAGCCGTTTCATCGTACTTTCGGTCAGGTCGCCGGCAGCAAAGAACAGTCCCAAAACGAACGGGATAAATGAATAGACGAGCCGGTACAGCACAATCGACGTCACAATGGCTTCCTGATGGTAGCCAAGCTGCTCCATTCCGAGCAAAAACAAAAGGTCAAACGAGCCGAAGCCGCCCGGAACAAGACTGATCATGCCCCCGATTGCCGCAATCACGAATACCCCGAACACATACCTGATGTCAGCATGAATTCCCATGGCGAACAGAGACAGATAGATTACGATTCCAGCCATAAGCCATTCTGCAACGGAAGCGCCCATATAAGCGAAAATCGGATTTTTCACTTTGTCTGCGCCCTCTTCATCCCCTGCTTTGCGGCCTTTTCGTTTAGCCGCCGCCAAAGAGACCGGCACAATCAGCGCGAAGCCGATAACAACCGCCCACAGCCATGGTTTTTCATTGATGACTTCATCCACGGGCAGCAGTCTTGCGACAACGAAAATGCTGAAAACTGAAAGGCCGAGCAGCATAGAGGATGTAAGCCAGGCAATTCCTTTCACCAGCGCTTTATGGTCTTTTGTATGCTCCTTATAAAACATCATTCTTAACCCGACTCCGGCTAACCCTCCGAAGCCAAGGACATTATTAAATGAATTGGCAATCCAGGATACTCTGAACACCTTTCCGTTTGTGATCGAAAGGCGCAGCGAATATTTAAGAACGTAATCATATAGTGACATGGCCGCAACAGCAAGCAGGCCGATGAGCACAAGAATGAATAAGTCGGTCCGCTCCAGCCCGTTGATAACCATAAGCGTTCGTTTGAATGACAGGTTTGTCAATTCTTTTTTCGACTGATAAAACACAAATAGTAAAACAGCAACAGGAAAAACGATTTTTAAAATTGATAAAGCATTCTTTTTAATCAGCAATGGTCTCTCCAATCATATACAGTTCGATATTTCTTTCCCCAATAATCTCCAACTCATTATACACTACCGCTATTTTTCGGACAAAGTCTCATCTGCGGTTTATGCTGACTTTCTTTCAGCGGTTAAAATCGAGTAATATGGTAAGAGGAGCGAATGACGAGGAAGTGATCAAATGGAATATAACTTACATGATACAACAGTATTAAACGAAAATATTCTTTCATCTGAGGAACGTGAAATTTGGGTGCTTTATATGAAAGTCTTAACATCTGCCGGGCTCGGTGATGTGTCTGAGTGGATGAAGCTGGATATGAGCATGCCGCAAATGAAAGTGCTCATGCTTTTAAACAATCACGGAACGCTGAAGGTCAGTGAAATTGCAGAGAAAATGGGGGCTTCCCTGTCAAATACAACCGGGCTGCTTGACCGCCTTGAGAAATCCGGCTTTGTTAAACGCTCACACTCTGAAGAGGACCGCCGTTCAGTGGTTGTTCATTTAACGGAGGATGCGAAAAATATTTTTCGCGGGCTTTATCAAAAGGGCCATATGAAATTGAAGCGTTCCTTGGAAATGCTGTCTCCTGATGAAAAGCAAGCTGTTTCCAAAGGGCTTTCTATTCTTTCCAGAGCGCTGGAGCAAGCTAAAAAAGAATAATGTCAGCGAAGTCTGTCCTCACGCAAACTGCGGAGGCAGACTTTTTTTTATTTGACATTTGGTTCATTTTAAATGAATAATATATTCCGAGTGAAGTAAAAGGAGCTGATGAATATGCATAAGGCATTGGCAGATCAAAAAAGCCAAAAGTGGGCGATCAGCCTGTTTACCATCGGTGTGTTTATGGCTGCGCTGGATAACGGGATCATCTCCGCTGCGCTGACCACGATAAACGAATCGTTTGCCGTTTCTCCGTCTTGGGGTTCATGGGGCATTACGCTTTATACGCTCGGTCTCAGCGTCAGTGTGCCGATCGTCGGAAAGCTTTCCGACCGCTACGGCAGAAAAAAGCTGTTTCTTATTGAAGTCGGCCTTTTCGGGCTTGGTTCTTTGCTTGTCGCTTTAAGCCAAAGCTTTCCGCTTTTTCTTATCTCACGGCTGATTCAGGCGCTTGGAGGCGGCGGGATTTTCATCATCGGAAGTTCTCATGTCCTTGCTACACTTCCAAAGGAAAAGCAAGGGAAGGCCCTTGGTTTGCTAGGGGCGATGAACGGGATGGCTGCTGTGCTCGGACCCAATATCGGAAGCTTTCTGCTTGATTGGACCGGGTCATGGCATTGGCTGTTTTTGATTAACCTGCCGATTGCAGTGCTGCTGGTTGTTTTCGGTGCATTTTTTATTGTGGAAACCAAAGCGCCGGAGGCCAAACGTCTCGACACGGCCGGAATTTTTCTTCTGTCCTTGTCAATTTTGGCTGTCATGTACGGCATGACGAACCTGGACGGGGCAAATCTCTTAAAAAGCCTGGGAGACCCTGAGGTTTATGGATGTATTGTTTTCGGTATTTTTTGTTTTGCGGCGCTCGTATGGTTTGAGAAGCGGATGGAAATGCGCGGGGGCGATCCCATTCTGGCGTATTCTTTACTTCGGAATCACATGTTTCAGCGAACGCTTATCATCGGTTTATTATCCGGGGGCCTCTTGGCGGCGGTTATTTTTATTCCGTCATATGTTGAGCAATATTTAGGCGTTCCTGCCGCAAAAGCGGGCTATTGGATGACACCTCTTGCCTTAGCTTCCGGAATCGGCGCTTGGCTTGGCGGAGCGCTCACCGACAAAAAAGGGCCGGTGAAAACTGTTGTGCTTTCAGGAATTATTTCATGTGCGGGATTTGCTTTATTTCCGCTTTGGGTGACGGAAAAATGGGAGTTTGTCATTGCAAGCGTGGCGGCCGGCATAGGTTTTGGCTTTCTGCTAGGCGCTCCGCTGAATGTTCTTGTATCAGAAGCAGCTAAAGCGAATAAGGGCACGGCGCTCGGCACGCTTTCATTAGTAAGGCAAATCGGACTGACATTGGCGCCTACTCTTTATGCAGGTTTTATCACAGCAGGGTTTGACCAAATCGGCGATGAAATCAGCAGCCGCTTATCGGACAGCGGACAGTCAGGGAAGGCTATGCAAATGATTCCCGAGATCGACAGTTCAGATGTTTCTTCTTTACAAGAACAAATCGAACGCATTCCTGTGCCTGAAGTCAAAACTGCGATAAGCGATGCCATTCATGCCAGTGTTGCCAGCGGCTATGATCATTTATATGCGGCGGCGGCTGTGATTTCTCTGCTGGTGATTGCAGCAATCAGTCTCCCGGCTTTCCGCCGGCAAAAGCGTTAAGACCACCCCATCCGTTTGGAAAGCTCCGTAATATGAGCGATATGGTGATGTGAGTGCCAGACATACAGCCCAAGCGCGTTCTCTAGGGTAATGATCTCTTTTGTATCGGGATGGTAAAATCCGCGCTGAAATTGCTGATCCGTCAGAGTGCGGAGAAGAGCCGTCCATCTTCCGTGAAGCTCCTGCAAAAGCGCGAGTGAACCGCTCGGCTCCGCTGTTTTGGAGTCTTCAAGCTCCGACCATGCTTTTTCATCATACGGACGGATGGCCGGCGTCTCATCTGTCAAACTTAATTTAAAACGGATATAGCTATTCATATGACTGTCAGCCAGATGATGAACAACTTGCCGGACGGTCCATCCGCCGTCTCGGTACGGTGTATCAAGCTGGCTGTCCGTCATTCCCTCAACGGCTTGCTTCAGCTTAGCCGGCACTTCCTCCAGCACTTGAATCCATTCTTCTTTCTGCTCGTTTGATATGAATTTACTAGGTTTGTACTCTCCTATTGGATAGCTTAAATTGGCTGTTGACATGCGCATCTCCCTCCTGAATGCTTTATTCAATCTTTATTATTTTACAAGAAAACGATTGTTTATTGTGTTATTTTCCCATACAATAAAAAACGACACTAGTGTCACTTTTATGAACAGGAGGAGAAAACTATGGGTCAATCATTGTTTTGGAGAAATAAAGGGCTGATGACGCTGTTAGCCTCGCAAACGATTTCTTCCCTTGGCGACTGGCTGCACATTTTGGCCGTCTTAACATTAGCCGCCTTTCAGCTGGATGCTTCTTCACTGGATATGTCTTTTTTAATGATGTCATTTGCACTGCCTGTCATTGTTCTCGGCCCCGTATCGGGTGTGCTTGCAGATCGATTTGACAGAAAAATGATCATGTTTCTGTCTGAAATCGGCCGCACCCTCACCGTTATCAGCTGTGTTTATGTCAGTGAGCTTTGGCAGCTTTACGTATTGCTCAGCCTTCAGAGCTGTTTTTCTTCATTGTTTTCACCTTCTAAAAACGGTAAGCTTAAGGAATTGACATCAGAAGCTTTCCTTCAGCAGGCCGTTTCTATCAGCAGCATCATCGATAACACTGCAAAAATTTTCGGTCCCGCGCTTGGCGGCATAATGGTCGCCGCAGTCTCCATTCATTCCGTTTTCTTCATCAACGCGGGCGCTTTTCTTCTATCTGCTGTCATTTTGTTTTTGCTTCCGAGAGATGCATTTCAGCAAACATCCAATACACCTCAAGACAAAACATCAGCACTTGCTTCTATAAAAGAAGGTTTTCTATTTATGAAACAGACACCTCTTCTATTGACGGGCTTGTTCACGGCTTGCTTTGTTCTCTTCATATTGCAGATAGGCGATTCACAGGCTATTATTCTCATCCGCTCTTTTCCCGGTGCGCCGCCCGAACTTGCAGGATGGTGCATGGCCGTAAGCGGGGCCGGCATGTTGCTGACGGCGGCCATTGTAGGGAAAAGGCGAATTTCCTCTTATCTGCTTTATTTCACACTGGGGGCATGTCTGCTTGGAATAGCAACTGGATGTGTGCCATTTCTGGGAGGCCTCGGAATTGTTGGCACAGCACTTTTTATCTTCGCTTTTTTCATCATGGGAGCAGCTTTCGGGCTCGTTCATATCCCGTTTCAAATTCTTGTTCAGACGTCCGTGCCTGTTGATTATAGCGGCAGAGTGTTTGGCGCTATTCAGAGCATGACGACTCTCGCCTCCATTCTCGGCATAGCGGGCGGGGGCGTGCTGGCCGAATTGATCGGCGTATCTCTTGCTTTTCTGATCTGTGGCTGCTTGCTGATTGCGGCCGGGTTGACTACACTTATAGGTAAGAAAATGGCAGAAAGCAGGCGATATTTTGTCACCGAAAGTAACAAAGGAGCACAAAGATAAACGGCAAGCGGAGATTTTAGAAGCCGCCAAAACCGTTTTTAAACGAAAAGGATTTGAATTAACGACAATGAAGGACGTTGTGGAAGAATCGGGCTTCAGCAGAGGCGGCGTCTATCTTTATTTTTCCAGTACAGAAGAGATGTTTCGCCGCATCATTGAGGCCAACCTCGATGAAGGGCTCCGAAAGCTGGATGAATCAGCTGAAAACCGAAGTGTCTGGGAGACTATTACCAGCTACCTCGATGGACTGACTGAAGGCCTGCGTGAAGCGGCGGATACATTGGCGCCGGTACAATTTGAATATTTGGTGACGGCTTGGCGCAATGAAGAACGGCGCGAGTATTTGGAGAAGCGTTATGATCTTTTTGTGACAAGGTTTTCGAAGCTTTTGCAAAAAGGAATCGATCAAGGGGAATTTCAGCCGCTGCAGCCTCTGGCGACGATTACTAAGTTTTTTCTTAATGTGAACGATGGCATAATCCAGAACGCGCTTTATTTCAATGAAGATAAAGCTGATGTATCAGGAATGGCAGAAGCAGCTAAACTGTATTTAAAAACAGTATTGCAAGTGAATGAAACATAAAAATCACGGCAGGAACGTTTCTCCTGCCGTGATTTTTCAGCCTGCGTGGTCTCGCACTTCCATTTTTACTTTTCGCCTCTTCGGCTGATAGATTTTCCCTACAAACAAATATCCATATTTAAACTTGTTCAGTGCCCAGGATGTCAGGATCGGGCCCGCTGTGCAGACGGCAAACAGCAAGAAAACGGCCGGCACGGCGGGAATGTCTGGCATATTTAACAGCAAAACATAGCCAATGATCATAAAATAAGCGTGCAGCAGATAAATCGAAAAGGAATAGTTACTGATAAACATAATGATTTTCGGCACCTGCTTTATGTTAGAAAACAGGTGAAAGCACAGGAAAATCATACTTGTTGAATAAAGCATGATGTCAGGCCGCTTTGAGCTGATCATGCCGACCTCTCCGAAATAAGAAACAGCCACAACCAACGCGGCGGACCCGACCGCAGCGCCGTATACCACCCAGCGGTATTGATTCAGCAGCGCTAAAAACCGCTTGTACTCTTTTCCGCAGTAATAAGCGAGACAAAAGTAGAAAAGCCAGCCTGCAAACGGAACCCAGAAGAACGGAAATGAACCGCCTTGTTCAGAAGCGGGTGCCGGACTGACTGCTGAGAAATAGCCCAAATAAGCGGCTGTCACCACAAACGAAACAGACAGCACCCATTTTGGCGATGCTTTTTTCAAATACTCATGAAAGAGCATGTGCAGGATATAAAATTGGAAGATGACAAGAATGAAATATCCGATAAAGTTTCCTAAAAATACGTTTTCCAGATATTTCTGCACAAACGCCAGAAAAGTCAGCTTTCCCCCCATTGCACTGGCCATCAGCAAGGCATCAATGGCTGCGATAAACAAAAAGGGAATAAAAATCACTTTTCCTCTCTTCTTCAAAAACCCCTCCGGCACCCCGTCAGGATAAGAACGCGCCAGCAAAAACTCAGAGATGAAAATGAAAGCAGGCGTGCTGAACATCAGGAGTGTGCGCAAAGAATCAACCGTGTGAGAAATATCAGCAAGTGCTTCCGCCTGAAGCATCAGGACCATTGAAATGATATGGAGCAGAACGACACTTAAGCACGAAATGCAGCGGATCACAAAAATTTCTTTGATTTGCATAACAGCGCTCCTTTATTTCAAATTTTTAGAAATCGATGGTTGTACCTTAACACACCTGCTTCAATTGAAAAAAGTGCCTGATTTCTTATCTTTCAGTATGCATGAACGACTAAGACCCATAAAGACCCATAACTTTTTGGCATACCGCCATCAGCCCTTTGTCCCGTACAGCCGGTCTGCTATGCTTGAGGCGCGGGAACAGTGTCCTGTTCACTTTTTTGATAGTAATCCAATCCGCGATTTGTCGGCATCCACGAGTGAAATTACCAAAAAAAGCCGGCGTTGCGGAAGGGACCATTTGTCATGAAGGTGGCGGCTCCCGCATTTGCGAAAAGCTTCAGCAGAAGTGTTTGAGCAGGATTATCCGTTATATGAAGTATTCATTCGGGAAGTGCTGAATAACTGGATTAGAACTTACAAAAAGGTCAGTTTTCATTCTGACTTTCTGCTCTTTTCAACCTGTCAGAATACAAAAAACCTGCTGTAACTGAACAGCAGGTTTTAACATAGCCGCATATCTTGAAGCATCAGTTCGTATTTAGTCCCCCGCCATTCAATCCTTCTTTGATATAGGCGTTGACTTGGCTATTAGAAAGCAATCCAATATGTCCAATGCCATACAGCTGGATGTTTCTGGCTCCTTGTAATCGAGACAAGCTATTGATTACAATTTCATCATTCAGACTGTAGATCGATGTATAGAGGATCTTTTGATTAGGATCTGTACCCGGCAGCGCAACAGATGACACTAAACCATTAGCCCCTCCGAGCGTGACAACATTTTGAATCTTATTGCCCCCGCCTAAATATTTTATAGCATACAGCGTATTGGCTCCTCCCATACTATGAGCCACGATATCTACTTTTTTAGCTCCTGTTTCTTTTAACACGCGATCAATATATGCTGCAAGCTGCGGCCCGTTATTTAGGTTATTCCCTGTTTTATCATAAAAATCAATTGCATACAGTTTATTGCTTTGCCAGCCCTGAGAGATTAAGTAATGTTTAATAGCAAAAAAATTGTATGATGCACCGCTAATCCCATGAACAAGAACAACAGGGTTATGTGCTGTTTCCGCCTTTGCACTTGAAGGCGGAGCTGCTAGAATAGACAAAATCATTGATAGACAAATAGATGATGCAATAAGTAATCTTTTCATTTTCCGTTTCTCCTCAATCATGTATTTACCAAAATGATTATACAGTTAAATTTAAACTTGGTAAATATAAACTTATCAGAATATTCAATTTCATTATTATTTTGATGAAAGCATAAATTTGTCTATTGGCAGTTGTCTTCCATACACTCGAAAGAAACTTGAAAGGACTATAAGCGTAAGGAGACATACGGTTGTGTTCCCAGTCTCCCTTTCCTATAATATAGGGAACAGATGAAAGCTAGGCATGAGAATAGATGGCATTCACTATTTTATACAAGAATTCACATTTGTTTTGCCGGTATAAGAGAAAAGAACGATACGATTTTGCGGCGGCAGGAAATTTAAAAAGTTTCTTTTTTGCAAAAACAGCCATAGACACGGAGGACAGCATGAGAGTATTAAAATATGCCATATTAGGGCTTTTACGAAAAGGCGAATTGAGCGGATATGATATTACAAGTTATTTCAAAGCGGAGCTCGGCCAGTTTTGGAGCGCCAAGCACAGCCAGATTTATCCGGAGCTCAAAAAGCTGACAGATGAAGGTTTTATCACATTCCGGACAACGATTCAGGGCACAAAACTTGAGAAAAAAATGTATACCCTAACAGACAGCGGAAAACAGGAGCTTCACGTGTGGCTGACCCGCCACCACCCTATTCCGGAAACAGTGAAGGATGAATTTATGCTGAAGGCTTATTTCATTTCTTCTCTGTCACGCCAGGAGGCAGCCGACTTGTTTACAGACCAGCTGCTGAAGCGCAAGGAGAAGCTCGCTGATCTGCAAGGAAGTTATGAAAAGCTAATGGCCTCAGCGGAGCCGATGTCGTTTTCTTCACCGGATTTCGGCCACTATCTGGTACTGACAAAAGCGCTGGAACGGGAAAAGAATTACGTATCCTGGCTGGAGCATATTTTAGCCATGATACAAGAGGATACCCAGGAGCGGCCTTAAGGCTGTTACAGCATTATCGGCCGTCCGCCAAACAACAATTGGAACATAGACTGAACCTGACAGAACACACGATATTATAATAATAAAAAGCATCTGCCTGAAGGCAGATGCTTTTACGTTCGGAGCGCTTTCAGCCCCGCTGTGAAGGTGACGGCGGCAAAAGCAAGCAAGATGCCGCAAATGCCGAGTATATCCGTAATGGTTGCCCCGTTAGCGATAATTACAGTCAGTCCGCTCATCGCCCACTTTTGCGGGAGAAAGTCAGCAATGGACTGCATCAGCTTCGGCTCAATTTCTATCGGCCAATACATTCCGCTCACCATACACGTCGCAATAACGAACAAGTTGCCGAAAGCAAGCTGCTGTTCTGGTGTTCTGACATTGGCAGCAATCATCAGCCCGATGCCCACGACTGCTAACAGAAAAAAGGATACTAACACGATCAGTGCAGCCGGATTGCCCCAGCTGATTCCGAACAGCCAATGGGATGCGAGAAGCAGCATTCCAAATTGAATCCAGCCTATCACAAAGAACGACAGCACATACCCCGCTCCGATTTCCGCGCGGCTGACAGACGCGGTGAGCAGTCTCGGCCAGACGCCGCTTTTTCGCGCTTCTAATATCGTGCCCGCTGCCCCCATCATTGTCAGCATCACAAACAGAATGGAAAAGCCTGCAGCTCGCGAAGCTGTGTCACTTACGCCCTTGCCTTCTTTTTTATCATTGAGAGATTCCCGTTCTACAGCTGGGGCGCTATCTTCATAGTCTTTGGCGATTACCGTTTTATAAGCCGATTTCCAGCTTTCCCCCGCCGCCTCGGCAGCTGTTTTTGCCGCGGTTACCTGAATGTTGAGCTTTGCCAGCTTGCTTTCGGCATACTGTTTAGCGACTGGCGCTTCTGTCAGCTCTGGACCGTGGCTGAAGACCAGCTCCGGCTTCTCTCCTTTTTCCAGCTTCTCTTGGAAAGAGCGGGAAAGGGTGATGACTCCGGCAATTTTCTTTTGTTTCAGTTTTTCTGAAGCTTTGCTTTTAGTCATCGTTTGAAATGTATACATATCATCATGTTGCTTGAGCTCCCGGATATAATGCTGTGAAAGAAGCGTGTCATCCTGATCGACGATCGCAAGCCGCACCTTATCATCATTTCCGCCGAGCAGACCGCCGAATACAAAGGTCAGCAGCAGCGGGGCAGCGAACATCATTAAATAGTTCTGCGGCTTCTTAAAAATGAGAGAAAGCTCAACGCCGCAAATGGCTATGATTTTTTTCACCGTGTTTTACCTCCTTATCTTGTGTGAAGCCTTCTGATGCCAACAGCCAGTGAACAAAGACTGATTGCCGCAAAAAGAAGGACCGGCGTTTGAAGTTCAGCCCAGCCTCCCCCCTCCATTAAGGAAAGAAAGCCCTCGAGCGCCCATCGATTTGGCACCGCCTTTGAAACAGATTGCAGAAAATTCGGAAATTGATAAAACGGAAGCATAGAACCGCCGAGAACAGCAAGCACCTGAATTCCAAAACCTCCTAAAACATCTGCTGACTTTATATCGCTGATGCACGAAGCAAGAAGCATTGAAATGCCGGATACAGCTGCTGCGAAGGAAAGCCCCAGCACGCACACAAACAAGAGATTGTCTCCCCAGTCCACATCAAATATATTGATGGTCACAATAAGAAAAATGAAAAATTGTATAATGGCAAACAAATAGGTTCCGAGCCACTTCCCGAAGAGAATGGCGTATTTTTGTGCAGGCGTCATTAGCAGTCTGGCAAGGGTTTCTGTTTCCTTTTCCAGCAAAAATGATTTCGCGCCGACCGTCATATGAAACAGCATAAACATGCAAAGCATTGCCGCCGAATAGTATTGAAAACTGGTAACTTCTTTTACGCCGACTGATTTCTCAGTAACAGCAAGCCTGGCACCCGCTTCTTTTTCAAGCGTCTTAGCAAGATTTTCTGCTATGAGGGAAGGATTGAGCTTTCCTTGTTTTACAGCTTCCGTCTTGGTGACATATTCCATCGAGGCGGATGCCGCTTCTCGTACCGCCTTGTATTGGTCTATAAAAGACACTGCAGCCGTTTCTATGATAGAGCTTTTTAATTCCTGATCAGTGACAGCATAAACAGCGGCCGGTTTCTTGCCGGATCCCCAATGTGCCGGGACGGCAATTCCGACATCCATTTTCTTTTCCGCCAGCAGCTTTTTCATTTCCTTTTTACTGCCGGCTTCTGTGACCTTGATCATCTTCATTTTTTCAAGTACATCTGTTTTAAACATCTTCGACGCGCCTGACTGATCAGACTGGACATAGCCGACTTTGATTTCATCAATCTCGCTGCCTCCGCCAAGGATTGATCCAAGAGCGGTCCCTAATATGGCTGTTAAGATCAGCGGCATTAGGATAAGCATCATAAACCCTTTTTTGTCCGTGATTCTGATTTTGACATCTTTCCATGCAATCCATATTGCTTTTTTCATCGTCGCCCCTCCTAATCCCGCAATGTGCGGCCTGTCAGATTCAGAAACAGCCGTTCCAGATTTGGTTCCTGAACCTGAAGAGACAGGAGATTCGTTTGATGGGCAGGGGCTTCCGTGAGCAGGCCGGTGACTACTTTCTCATGGTGCGCCGCAGCAACCTCAATTTTGAGCTCTGATTCATTCACTGTTACATCATTCACATAGGCAAGCGAGCGGACAGCTGAAAGAAATCCTTCATCTGCCCCGCTGACAGTCATCTGGATGATCGTGTCTCCTCCAAGACGGCTGCACAAGTCGTTTTTTGTGCCGATCGCAATCATTTCTCCCTGATCAATAATGCCGATCCGGTCACATAAATACTCGACCTCTTCCATGTAGTGACTCGTATAGATCACGGTCATGCCTGTTTCGTTGAGCTGTTTGACCGTTTCTAAAATATGATTTCTCGATTGAGGGTCGATGCCGACGGTCGGTTCATCCATGATAAGCAGCTCAGGCTTATGCATAAGGGCGGCGCCGATGTTAATTCTCCGTTTCATTCCGCCGGAGAATGTTTCGATTTTATCTTTAGCCCGCTCAGTAAGCCCTACATATTCAAGGACTTCTGCTGATCTTTTTTTGGCCTCTCCATGCGTGAGTCCATACATTTTCCCCCAGAATACGAGATTTTCTTGAGCCGTCAGTGTCGGGTACAGGGCGATTTCCTGCGGGACGATGCCGATTTTTTGTTTGGCTTTGTTCGTGTCTTTGCCGATGACATACCCGCCGACTGTAATCTCCCCTCCGTCAAGCGGCACAAGTCCGGAAATCATAGAAATGGTTGTGGACTTCCCCGCTCCGTTCGGTCCGAGAAGTCCGAACGACTCACCCTTTCTCAAGGAAAAAGAGATTCCTTTGACAATTGTTTTTTTTCCGTATGCCTTTTTGATATTTTCTGCTTGAAGCACGCCGTTTCACTCCTTTTTTTATCCCATTGCCATTGTAGAAGAGATTGAGGCGTGAAACATGTGGCGCCGGATAGAACATCGGGCATAAAAAAAAGGCCTGTGACAGGCCTTTTCAGGGCAACGCATATGCCAAACGTCATCTATCAAAAGACAGATACGCCATGTCTGACGGAATAAATGGCGGCTTGGGTTCTGTCTCTGACTGACAGTTTGCTGATAATGTTTGACACGTGATTTTTCACTGTGCCTTCTGTAATGTACAGCTTTTCGGCAATTTCTTTATTGTTCAGCCCGTACCCGAGCTCAGCCAGCACTTCCATCTCACGCTCAGTCAGGTCGAGCAGCTCCTTCGGTTGTTCTTTCTCTTCCGTTCCTTTCAGCTGTTTTTCCCGTTTCCATTCATTCAGCATTTGGGCTGTGAGTTCCGGCGGCAGCACCATTCCTCCTGATTGAACAGTCATCACCGCTTTCACAATCGTATCGGCTGACATGTCCTTTAACAGGTACCCGCTTGCCCCTTCTTCAAGCGCTTCGGCAATCAGCTCTGAATCTTTAAAGGTCGTCAGCATCAGCACCTTTACGCCCGGCAGCGAGCTGGTGATCAATTTTGTTCCCTCCACCCCGTTGGACACCGGCATGCGGATGTCCATCAATACGATATCCGGCTCCAGCTCTTTCGCCTTTTCAAAGGCTTCCTGTCCGTTTCGCGCCGTGGCGATGACATCGAGCTCTTCCCGGAGCTGAAGCAGAGACGCCAGCCCTTCTCTGACGATATCCTGATCGTCGGTAATGATGATTTTAATCATGATAAACTCTCCTTTTGCTGCGCGGGTCCGAAGCTCCATTTTTTATTGGCCAAAGAAAATTCGGCAATCACGGTAAATCCTTGATCCCGCTCGCTTTCAAAACGGATCATCCCGCCATGTTCGGCCGCCCGCTTTTTCATATTCAAGAGACCAAAACCAAGTGCCGCGTCGGGATTTCCTTTGCCGTCATCCTTAATGACAAGGCTGATGCTGTCCGTTGTGCAGGCAAGCTGTATCGAACAGGCTGTGGCGCCGCCGTGCCGTTTAGCATTGGTCAGCGCTTCCTGCACTGTTCTGACCAGAGTCGGATGAAGAGACAGCGGGATCATCGCCGGATCACCGCTGACCGCAAAATCGGTTGTGATTCCCGCATTCTTGTAAAAGTCTTCTGTCAGCTGTTTCAGCGTTTCGATTAATGAAGGATCGTTTTCCGTTTGCAGGGTGCGCACTGATAAGCGGACATCATCAAGCGCTTCACGGGCGAGCGTTTCACAGACGCCGACTGTCTCCTCCGCTTTTTGGCTGTCTCTTTTTTGCCATTCACGCAGAAGCTGCAGCTGGACGAGGAGCGCCGTCATTTTATGCCCGACTGTATCATGGATGTCCCTTGCCATTCTGTTCCGCTCATGAATGGCAGTCAGTTCTTCAACCTGCTTCGCATATAAATGCAGCTCCTGGTGCGCAGCAGACAGCGCCAAGTGTGACTCCGTCAGTTCCTGAAACTGCTGTTTTGCCGTTTCCTGCGTATCCAACAGCTTGCGGATTAATTTACCGACAACTCCGCAAAAGACAACGAATGTCATGCTGATACAATGATCCATCACATATTCATCGCCGAACATACGATATGTACGAATGAGCACAATCAGCCACATGATAAAACAAAAACAAAGGACAGACCATACTGTTTTCCGGTCAAACCCTTTCAAAAAAAAGGTAACAGCAACCGGGCTGAGCAATGTGATATATAAACCTGTACCCGGAAACATGAAACCGAACGAAAAGCCAACTGCAATATCAATCAGGCAAAACAAGATGCCATATTTCTCTACTCTTAATATAAGATGATTTGCTAAGAAAACACCCGCACCCGCAGCTATGAACAAATACTCAAACCAGCGGTCATCTTTTACAAGAAAAAAGTAAACCGAACAACTTACCATTAAGGTGAAAATCCTAGTAAATATAAGAGCCTTCACGCTCATCACTCCCGTTACCCAATTCCTTTCTTATCATACCTGCCTCAGGTCATTTTTGACAGGAGTTTCTGGAAAATAAAAACCGCATATGAACTTAATGTCATATGCGGCGCTTTCGTTTATTTATTTAAATTCAACCCAGACTGATCCTTGGTCTGCTGAACGCACGCAATTCTCAATCCAGCGGATGCCCTCGATTCCTGCATCAATGTCAGGATACACCAAGTTGTTCAAGGTTTCTTGATCTTCGCGGTTTTTCGCTTCAATCGCAACGGCAAACTTAAGATAAATATTGGCCCACGCGTCTGACAGCCCTTCGCTGTGCAAGGCGCCCAGACGTTCATCAGCACTGCACGCACCGTCCAAATACGGCATGCCGCGAACGAGTGTCTGAATCGGCTCTCCCTGCACTTCATACGTTAGTTCGTTTGGCTTGCTGTCCCACCATTCGATGCTTGCTTTTGAGCCGACAATCCGGATTCTATGGCCATCCATACACCCGGCATTGATTGATGATGTCCACATCGTTCCGACCGCTCCGTTTTCATAATGCATGAGCACATGTGCGTTGTCCTCCAGCGGCGCTCGGCTGCCGACGAAGCTTTGGCGGTCACACAGCAGTTCTTTGATTTTCATCTGCGGCATAATGAGCTGCGACATATAATACGTGTGGGTAGATAAATCGCCCAGCACAAAGCTTGGCCCGGCGATCGCAGGGTCGACACGCCATTTCTGTGCAGCGCTTATGTTTTCGCCTTCATCTGCCGCACAAAAACCGTGTGTGTACTGCAAGTCAACCACACGAATATCGCCGATCTTGCCCTGCTCAATCATCGCACGCATTTGAAGGAGCATTTGATTGCCGGAAAAACCGTATGTCACGCCGACAATTCTCCCTTTTTTCTCTGCGAGCGCTTTGATTTCATAGCCCTCTTCTGAAGTGAAGAACAGCGGTTTTTCACAAATGACATGCAGATCTGCTTCAAGCGCCGCCTTACAGATCTCATAATGAGTGCCGTTCGGCGTAGCAATCGATACAACCTCTATGCCATCCTCTCTTTTCGCTTCCTCCGCAAACATTGTTTGATAGTCAGGATAACAGCGTTCCGCATCCACTCCGAGGTTCACCCCGAAGTCTTTTCCTCTTTCGGCATTGATATCAAAGGCGCCTGCGGTTAATTGAAAGGCAGTATTGTCTCTCAGCGCTCCAATACGATGTTTATATCCAACCTGGCTGAGCCGCCCGCCGCCTACCATTGCCCAGCGCAGCGGTTTTGAAATGATTCTTTCTCCATTTAGCATTATGAAAACCTCCTATTGGCTGATGGTTTGTTTTAAAGCTTCTATCGATGTGCGGATGCCCGCTTCCGGTGACATCGTTAAGTCCTCCATTTCTAAGGAAACCTCACCGTCATACCCCATCATTTTTATGACTGAAAAAAATTCCTTCCACCACTGTAAATCCTGTCCGCAGCCGACAGCTACATAATTCCATGCCCGGTTTGCAGGATCTGTCACTTCTTTTGTTTCTAACAGCCCGTTAACCGCAGCTAAATGTCTTTCAATTCTGACATCTTTCCCATGAACATGGTGAATGGCTTCTCCGAGCTCCCTTGCTGCGATGATCGGGTCTGCGCCCATCCATAATAAATGGCTCGGATCAAGATTCAAACCGACCATCGGGCCGACTGCATTTCTGAGCCGAAAGAGAGTCTCAGGATTATAGACTAATTGAGAGCTGAAATTTTCAAGCGCGATTTTTTCAACACCGCAGGCTTCCGCTTTTTGGACAAGCTCCTTCCAATAAGGAATCGCAACCTCCTCCCATTGATAGTTGAGGATATCTTTTAAAACGGGAGGCCAGCTCACTGTGTATGTGATCCAGTTCGGCACTTTGTCGTCCGGGCCGCCGGCTGGCAGGCCGCTCATCATGATCACTTTTTTGACGCCTAATAATCCAGCCAGCTCCAGCGTTTTGTCCGTTACTTCTCTGTGCAATTTGCCCAGTTCGCCTGGATCCAAAGGATTCCCCGAGCAGTTTAAAGCGCAAAGTGCCATATTCCGCTTTTCCAGCGCTGCTGAAAACTCTTCTCTTTTGTGGCTGCTTTGCAGCAGTTCATCAAGATTCAAGTGAGGCGCAGGCGACCAGCCTCCGGTTGTCATTTCAAGCGTATCAATGCCAAGCTCCGCGGCAAAATCGAGCATTTCTTCAAAAGGCAAATGTCCTAAGCTGTCTGTTACATAAGATAGTTTCATTGATAGATTCCTCCTCATATCTGCAGATTACGATAAGTGAGTCGTTTGATTTTGGATTTCCTGATCAGCGCGGCGGCCATACTGGCGAAAGGAATGCTCAAGCTGTTCAAGTGACCGCCCTTTTGTCTAGGCACATATTTTTTCACAAATAGAATCGCTAGAGTAAGACTAAATAAAGGATCGTTTTTCGGCGGCCGTGCCGATCGGACAGACGTCCTCCAAACATCGCCCCGAAGGCTGCCCCGAGAAGCAGGGAACTCGCAACCAGTCCTTCTGTAACAGGTGTAAGATTGAGTTGACCTGCAGTTGCCATAAAAGGAAGTGCCCCATTAATGACACCCGTATCATAACCGAACAACAGGCCGTCGAATGTAGATACCAATGTAATCGTTCGTAAAAGCCCTTTATGAGCTAAGCTTTCTTTTGCTTTTACAGCCTCTTTCTTTTTTGTACTCACGGCTTTCTTCCCCTTCTTTCAAGAATGGCAGAGCACCCGACACCAAGCATAAGCCAATGCATCCCTCCTTCAGCAACACCCATTGTTGTAACCGCTTTCTAAAATGATTATAAGACAACGAGATTTCTCGCGTCTTTATCATATGAAGACATTGTTTTGTCATTTCAGGACATCTTATTCGTGCGGCTTGGCCTGTACGATTTTTTGAAAAGGTTTATTGATTTGAAATGCGGTCATTTTTGAATCTTTATAAAGGGAGCGGAAAAGCCCTGGTGAGCTGCCGATTTTGGCGGAAAATATGCGAGTGAAATAATGTACTGAGAAACCGATTTCTTCCGCTACTTCTTTAATCGATAGATTCGTTGATTTCAGCAGCTCGGCAGCTTTGTTTATTTTTTCATTTTGGACAAATTCTGAGTAGCTGACGCCCAGTTCTGCTGCAAATAAACGTGATAAGTGCCTCCCTGAGATATGAAAGTGGCTGGCGACATCCGTCAGCTTTAACGGCTGTGACAGATTGTCTTTTATGTGCAGTTTCACCTCTGTCAGCAAAGCAGAAGATGTGTGAATGGGCTGCTTTTGTTTCGGGCGATGGGCGGACGGGAGAAAGGTTTGGATTAATGACAGGATCAATGCATGCGACAAATGAGATAGGATCTCTTTGTCAAAAGCATTGACAGGCTGCGCTGCTTGCAGCATTAACGTTTTCCAAAGCAGGCCCGGCGGTTCGCCATCTTTCAATTGCATTGTGATAAAGGGGCTTTGTTTCACTTCTTCCATCACTTTGATCCACTCGGCGCTTGACTGATCCTCGCTCAGCTCGAAAGCGACGTAAAAAAGGAACAGCCCTGTTTCACTTTTGATTTGGTGCAAATGCTCCGGCTTTGACAAAAAAATCGTCTGTTCACGAAGCGGATATGTACGATCGCCTTCAAGGTAATATCCTTCACCTCTTACGACGTAACAAATTTCATAAAAGGAATGCTTATGAAGCAGTGTGTTATAGTGGTTCGTCATCGCTCCCCAATAGTGGACGTAAAATGAAACATCCTTTTGCTCTAAGCGATGCACATATTGATTTAATGCTATTTTGCCCGTCACAAGGTGGTTGAGTTCCATGTAAACGCCTCCTAACAAGTTGGTTCTCCCATCATAACAAGGCGGACAGAAATAAAAAAACCCCCTGCCATTTTTTACGGCAAAGGGATGACAGTTAAATCACAAATTTGATATGTGCTCCGGAGACAGGATCTTTCACAAGAAAATGGTTTTCCGTTTCTTCAAGCGAATATCCAGCGTTTTTGACTCGGTCCGCCACACGTTTGAGTTCCTCCTGATGAGGCAGGACAACGGTGTAATAGTCGAGCCCGCTCGCATTTGCCGGCTTAGGCGGCGCATGTTTCCCAGCCCAGATGTTTAAGCCGATATGGTGGTGGTAGCCTCCGGCTGAAACGAAGAGAGCAGACATGCCCGCATAGTCTCCGACAAGGTCAAAGCCCAGCACATCTGTGTAAAACGCTTTTGCTTCTTTCAGATCGCTGACATGCAGATGAATGTGCCCGATGACCGTACCGTTTGGAAGTGTTGTTTTCCGCTCTTCTCCGGCCTCTTCCAAAAGGCCCTCGATGTCGACAGCTGTTGTTGTCATGACGTAGTTTCCTTCACGATCCCGCTGCCAAGTGCTGCGGGGGCGGTCAGCGTACATTTCAATTCCGTTTCCGTCAGGATCAGAGAGATAGAGCGCCTCGCTGACAGCGTGGTCTCCCTGTCCTAGGGCAATCCCGTTTTCAATCAAGCGGGCGAGCGCGATACCAAGTTCCTTTCTGTTGGGAAGCAGAATCGCAAAGTGATAGAGGCCCGTTACCGTGCGTTCAGGCAAGACGACAGCGCTTGGATTTTCTTCCAGAATAAGCAGGGGGCGTTTTCCGTCAGCCGTTAATTCAGCTTGGCGGTCCGTCTTATTCAAGACTTGAAAGCCGATCACGTTGCAGTAGAACTGAAGGGAACGCTCCAGACTGCGGATTGTGAGTTTGACATAGCCAATGGTTGTATCCTCATGAATGCTGGTCATGCTGTATGCCTCTTTTCTTATGCTGATACGTTTTCGTTCTTTTTTGCTTTAAACACAAATGGGTCCAGTGCCAGGAATCTGCTTCCAGTAAGCGCCAGGTGAATGGATGTCAAAAGCAGAAGGTAATCAAATTCTGCATTGCCCATGAATGGCGCTTTCAGCTTCACTGTGATGATGGCGCCGATCAGCGTAAGAGCAAACAGAACACCTACAATACGTGTAGCCAATCCGAAAAAGACGAGCACTCCGCCAACGAGTTCAATCGCTGCGATGACATACGCCATAAAGCTTGGAAGGCCTATGCTGCCGAAAAATTGGATCGTGCCCTCCATTGCCTGAAACTTTGATAAACCGTGAACAAAAAAGATAATACCTGTGATGACTCTTAAAAGTAATGTGCCAATTTCAAATGATTTATTCATTTTTATCCTCCTTGATAAATGTTATCACTTACTTAATGTAAGCTAGTATATATACATAACTTGTTTACGTCAAGTAATTTTGTTACATTTTACGAAATTGAAATAAAAGTACTATAAATCTGTAACAAAAAAGACCTTTGTACAGGACAAAGGTCTTCAGCTTGTAGAGAAAACGATGTTTTTTCTACAAGCTTTTTTTGTTTCTTTAGATGCTTATTGTATTTTAGATACAG
>NZ_JALNTO010000021.1:0-55260 GCF_023161785.1 Bacillus sp. 2CMS4F | reverse complement strand
ACACGGAAGTTAAGCTCTTCAGCGCCGATGGTAGTCGGGGGTTTCCCCCTGTGAGAGTAGGACGCCGCCAAGCAAGGGTAAAACCCAGCTCATTGAGCTGGGTTTTTTGTTTGTCCAAGTACACGTGAAATCAAAACAATACAAACACCGACAGCTTATATAGCCCATATACTGATCTCAAGATTCCAAAAGATCTAAATAATGTATACAATAACAGGTTTCAGGAAAGGCTAATTGTACGGAGGTGGGGACGATGGACGAAACGGTTAAACACCATCAAACATGTATTATTTGCGAACAAGAGAAAAGCAGAGGGATTCATCTTTATACAAAATTCATATGCTTAGATTGTGAGAGAAAAGTAATTTCTACAGCAACTTCCGATCCTGACTATGCCTTTTATGTCAAAAAACTAAAGAGCATTCATACACCGCCATTATATTCTTAGACCTGAGAAGGTCTTTTTTTGTACCATTTTTCACTTTATATAAAGCAGTGGATACGATAAAAGAACATGAAACTTGTTTAGGGACTAAACGTAGTAGATAATAATGTTAAATATGAAATACTCACAGGAGTCGATGAAGTGATGCATAGATTTCTTCAATTTTTGATATGGAGTTTCACAAGCAGTGCGACTTTTGTTTTCATAGGATTATTGAGTTTTTTTGGTTTTAACCAATCACTTTTTTTATCTTGTGTATATGGCGTCTCATCAGCAGCTCTCGTATACACAGCGGGTTTGTGGAATTCAAGACGGTTATTTCTTAAAAAACATGAACTGACGGGAAGAGAATATGCGTATATCAAGAAAAATCTTGAGGAAGCAAGACAAAAAATAATCCGTCTTAGAAAAGCTTTATTTCAGGCGAAAAGTATCCAGATGTTTAAGCACAATGCAGAGATGCTTAGACTTGTCAGAAGGATCTATATATTAACCAAAAAAGAGCCAAAACGGTTTTATCGTGCTGAGCGTTTCTTTTATCAGACTCTAGATTCTGTTGTGGAACTGACAGAGAAATATGCTTTTCTTTCTTCTCATCCGAAAAAAAACAAAGAGCTTTCGATGTCGTTGAGTGAAGTGCGTATCACACTTGCTGAATTGACGAAGCGTTTAGAAGAAGATTTAACTCAATTAATGGGCGACGAAATTGGTGAACTGCAATTTGAATTAGATGCAGCGAAGCATTCTTTGAAAAAATAACGGAAGGGGCAAGGACGGTGAACAAAGATCGAAGCGAACTTCAAATAGACGGGTTGTTGGCAGACCCTTTTGGGGATATCGAAATACCAAAGGGGGAGGCTGTCGAATCAGGGAAGCAGCCAGTGCGGCTTGTCGATGTTCTGCCCGAAGAAAACAAAGAAAAAGCATACCAGCTGGCTGAACAGATTGATCATAACAATATGAACAGTATTGTCTTATACGGTTCACAAGCTCAGTCTAAGCTGCTGAATTTTTCTCATACGATGATTGATCATGTTCAAAAGAAGGACGTCGGTGAAATCGGTGAAATCCTTGGTGAGCTGATGAAAAAGCTGGAGCAAGTAAATCCAGATGAACTGCAGTCTAAGAAAAAAGGTTTTTTGGCACGCATGTTTGGGAAAGTGTCTCATTCTCTTCAGGAGGTACTGTCAAAGTATCAAAAGACCAGCGTGCAGATAGACAGAATCAGTTTAAAACTTGAGCATTCAAAAAATGCATTACTCAGTGATAATAAGCTGTTAGAGCAGTTATATGATAAAAACAAAGAATATTTTTCTGCACTGAATGTTTATATTGCTGCTGGTGAATTAAAGCTGGATGAATTAAGAACGAAAACAATTCCTGAACTGAAACGACAGGCCGAGTCAAATGAACATAATCAAATGGCCGTTCAAGAAGTAAACGATTTGATCCAATTTGCTGACCGACTGGATAAAAGAGTTCACGATTTGCTCTTGAGCAGGCAAATTACCATACAAAGCGCTCCGCAAATCAGGTTAATTCAAAATACGAATCAGGCATTGGCTGAAAAAATCCAGTCATCCATTGTAACTGCAATCCCGCTTTGGAAAAACCAAGTAGCGATTGCATTGACACTTTTACGGCAGCGAAACGCTGTGGATGCACAGCAAAAAGTATCCGATACAACAAATGAACTTTTGCTAAAAAACGCGGAGCTTTTAAAAACGAATACAATTGAAACAGTGAAAGCCAACGAACGAGGCATTGTTGATATTGATACTTTAAAGAAGGTGCAGGAAAGCTTAATCAGTACGCTTGAAGAAACGCTGACGATTCAAGAAGAAGGGCGGCTCAAACGCAGACAGGCTGAAGAAGAGCTCATGATGATGGAAGGCGATTTGAAGCAAAAGCTGCTCGCGATAAAGGAAAGGTAGTTTACCAGTAAGTCTTAGCTTTAAGTTCTGTCATAGGAACGATATAATAAAGAGTAAGAATACACATTCAAGGGATTGTTTTAATGAACACACCTTTATATCATGCACTGATTCAACATGCGAGAAGGAATTCTCATTCATTTCACGTTCCGGGACATCACAATGGAGATGTCTTTTTTGATGAGGCTAAGACCATATACAACCCGCTTCTTACAATTGACCTGACTGAACTATCCGGGCTTGATGATTTGCATCATCCTTCAGGTGTGATTAAGGAAGCCCAAGATCTTGTCAGCCAATTGTATGGATCGGCAGAAAGTTTTTTTCTTGTGAACGGCACGACTGTCGGAAACTTAGCGATGATTTTATCAGTTTGTGATCCTGGAGATACGATCCTGATCCAAAGAAACTGCCATAAATCTGTCTTTCATGCTGTTGATTTGGCTGGAGCTGAGCCGGTTTATCTTGCACCTGACATTGATGAAATAATGCATGTGCCTACGCATGTTCCGCTTGATACGATAAAAGAAGCTTTAAAGGCATATCCAAATGCGAAGGGGTTGGTGCTGACCAATCCCACATACTATGGACATAGCGCGGATTTGACTGAAATCATTTCAGAGGCCCATCAATACGGGATTCCTGTGCTGGTGGATGAAGCGCATGGCGCGCACTTTGTTTTAGGGGAGCCTTTCCCGGCTTCAGCGTTGCAAATGGGAGCAGATATTGTTGTTCAGTCGGCGCATAAAACGCTGCCTGCCATGACGATGGGGTCTTATTTGCACCTCAATAGCAACAAGATTGAACGGAACCGGGTAGCGGATTACTTGAATCGTTTACAAAGCAGCAGCCCGTCTTATCCGATAATGGCTTCATTGGATCTTGCCCGCGCTTATGTGCAGCATATGATAGAGGAACAAAAGCTTTCTGACGTTTTGCAGCATATTCAATCGATTAAACAAACGTTTGATTCACTTGCATATGCTGCACCGGTTGAACCGGCCAATCAACGGATTACAACGGATCCGCTGAAGCTCACCATTCGTTCCAAATGCGGCCATTCAGGTTTTACACTGCAAAAAATATTAGAGCGTGTCAACATATTCACAGAGCTTGCCGATGAAAATCAGGTGTTGCTTGTTCTTCCTTTGGGAGGAAAAAGGAGAATTACTGCTGAAACGATTAAGAAAATTGATCAAGAGATCGAAAAGACTCCATCTGACCAGATGAATGTTCCTGCAGAATGGGAAGCACAGCCTATTACTGTAATGCCTTATCCGAAAAAGGTTTTAAACACGTTACAGAAAGAATATGTGAGTTTTGATAAAGCGGCAGGCCGGCTGAATGCAGAGGATGTTATACCTTATCCGCCGGGAATTCCGATGATTATGGCAGGCGAAAGAATCACAAGGGAAAGCGTGCAAAAGCTCAGCCGCTTGATCAGCATGAAAACGCATGTTCAAGGGAATATGAAAATCAATGAGAAGCAATTACTTGTTTATATAGAAGAGGAGAAATCATGAGCGGTTTATTTATTACATTTGAAGGTCCTGAAGGCGCGGGAAAAACGACTGTATTGCAGGAAATAAAAAAGATACTGGCAGCAGAAGGCCTTCAGGTTACAGCAACACGGGAACCAGGCGGCATAGATATCGCAGAACAAATTCGAGAAGTTATTCTAAACGAAAACAACACGTTAATGGATCCGAAAACAGAAGCTCTCTTATATGCAGCTGCAAGACGTCAGCATTTAGTTGAAAAAGTAACACCTGCTTTAGAGCAGGGGCATATTGTACTTTGTGACAGATTCATAGACAGTTCACTCGCATACCAAGGATATGCAAGAGGCCTTGGTATTGATGAGGTTCTTTCGATTAACCAATTCGCCATTGGAGATATGATGCCTCATGTCACAATTTATTTTTCAATTGATCCGGAAGAGGGCCTGAAGCGTATTGATGCGAACGGCTCTCGGGAGAAAAACCGGCTCGATCTGGAAAAGTTGAGCTTCCATACAAAGGTTCAGGAAGGTTATCGGGAGCTGATGAAGCGTTTTCCAGAAAGATTTCATTCAGTTGATGCAGCACAATCGAAAGACCTCGTTGTTCAGGACGTTCTAAAGGTTATCAATGAAGCGTTGAAAAAAATTCAATTGTGACCTGTTTCTCATTAGTTGATATAATAATGTAAACGAGATCATTGTTGTTTCCAATCTAAAGGAGGCCTTTACAGATGAAATTAATAGTGGCAGTTGTACAAGATCAGGACAGCAACAGACTTTTGAAAACTTTAACAGATCACAACTTTAGAGTCACAAAGCTTGCGACGACGGGAGGATTTCTTAAATCAGGCAATACAACGTTTATGATAGGTGTCGAGGATATACGCGTCGATAAAGCATTGAGCCTCATTAAAGAAAACGGACAGAAACGTGATCAGATGATTGCTCCTGTATCTCCAATGGGCGGAAATGCTGATTCATATGTCCCTTATCCAGTCGAAGTTGAAGTTGGCGGAGCGACAGTGTTTGTCCTTCCAGTCGATGAATTTCATCAATTTTAAGGATTTGAAACTGTGAAAATTAATAAAGATATACGCACATTTATAGATAAACAGCAGCTTCCTTCTATGAAAACAGCTGAGATTTCAGCATCTTTTAAAACATCAATGGAGAACCAAAGCAGCAAATTGAAGTTTGATCAGCTGACCAGGATGTTAACGGACATAGAAGCATTTGGGAAAAGACTGACGAAATCACGGAATTTTAAAGACTTGGCAAGATTTAAAGGGCTTGTGAAACGTTTTGTCAAAGAAGCTGTTGACAGCGGCCTTTCACATGAAACGTCGAAAAGCTTTGATCTTTACGGAAACAGCAGAACGCTGGGACTTGTGAAAGAAATAGACGAGAAATTGATAAAGCTTACTGAAGAGATGATGGATCAGGAAAAACCGGCAATTGATTTGCTGGAGCGTATTGGCGAAATAAAAGGTTTATTGATTAACCTTTACACATAGAGAGTGATACAATGGCAATATCCTGGAAGGAAATGACCGAGCTTCAGCCCAGAGTAATGAAGCTTTTATATAATAGTATTGAGAAGGACAGACTATCACACGCTTATTTATTTGAGGGCAAAAAAGGAACAGGCAAGCTGGAGGCCGCAATGCTTCTTGCGAAAAGCTTTTTTTGTCTGGAAGACGGAGCAGAGCCTTGTGAGAACTGCAGAAATTGTAAGCGGATTGAGTCGGGGAACCACCCTGATCTCCATCTGGTCCAGCCTGATGGGTTATCGATTAAAAAGGCGCAAATTCAAGCGTTGCAAGAGGAGTTTTCTAAAACTGGGCTTGAATCGCATAAAAAGCTGTACATCATATCCCATGCAGATCAAATGACGGCTAATGCGGCAAACAGCCTGCTGAAGTTTTTAGAGGAACCGAACAGAGACACAATGGCCATCCTTATCACTGAGCAGCCTCAAAGGTTATTGGATACCATCATTTCAAGATGCCAAACCCTTCCTTTTCAGCCTTTGCAGCCCAAAGCAATTGAAGACCGACTGATAGAACAGGACGTCTCGCCTCATATGGCGAGACTCCTGGCGAACATGACCAACAATGTAGCAGAAGCAGTCGAATTAAGTCGAAATGATGAGTTTGCAGAGTCTAGAGCGAAAGTGATAAAATTGTATGAAGTCTTACACCAGCGGAAAGGACATGCCTTTTTCTTTATTCAAGATCAATGGATGCCCTTTTTCAAAGAAAAAACCCATCAAGAAATGGGTCTTGATATGCTCTTATTGATATATCGCGATGTGTTGTCCATCCAAATAGGAAATGAAGATAAATTGATTTATCAAGACTTATTCCAATCAATAAAACAGCATGCGCTACAATCAACACAACAAAGCGTTACGAACCAGATACTTGCTGTTTTAGAAGCAAAGAAACGGCTTCATTCCAATGTGAATGTGCAGGGATTAATGGAGCACTTGGTGTTAATGTTGCAGGAGGGATAAGCTTGTACAATGTAATTGGCGTCCGCTTTAAAAAAGCGGGTAAAATATATTATTTCGATCCGAATGGATTTCATATAGAACAAGACAGCTGCGTAATTGTAGAAACTGTCAGAGGCGTTGAGTACGGCCAGGTTGTTGTCGCGAATAAACAGGTGGATGAGCATGATGTTGTGCTTCCGCTCCGTAAAGTGATACGCGTGGCTGACGAGCGCGACCTTCTCATTGTAGAAGAAAATAAACAAGAAGCTTTATCAGCATTTGAAATATGCCAAAAGAAAGTGATAGATCACGGCTTGGATATGAAGCTGGTCGATGTGGAGTTTACGTTCGACCGTAATAAAGTGATTTTTTACTTCACTGCTGACGGCCGAGTAGACTTCAGAGAACTTGTAAAGGATTTAGCCTCCATCTTTAAAACAAGGATTGAGCTTCGCCAGATTGGGGTGAGAGATGAGGCAAAAATGCTCGGAGGAATCGGCCCTTGCGGCAGAATGCTTTGCTGTTCAACATTCCTCGGAGATTTTGAACCTGTGTCCATTAAGATGGCGAAGGATCAGAACCTATCCTTAAATCCAACAAAGATTTCTGGTCTTTGCGGACGTCTGATGTGCTGTCTGAAATACGAAAACGATGAGTATGAGACTGCAAAGGAACAGCTTCCGGATATAGGGGAAATGATTACGACAGCAAACGGGCCTGCAAAAGTCGTCGGGCTGAATATTCTGGAACGGGTACTTCAGGTGGAACTGATGAACCGTGAAAAAGTGATAGAATATACTTGGGAAGAGCTCTTGGAAGAGGGCGTCGTATCCGCACAAACCACAGATTAACGAGGTGTGGAACCTTGGATAAAAAAGAGTTATTTGATACCGTCATTAACTTAGAAGAACAAATCGGCTCGCTTTACCGGCAGCTGGGGGATTTAAAGCAGCATATCGGTGAGATGATTGAAGAAAATCATCATTTACAGCTTGAAAATAAGCATTTGCGTAAACGGCTGGACGATACGACGCAGCAGATTGAAAAGTTTAAAGCTGATAAAAAAGAATCAAAAACACAGAAGACAGAGCAAGCTGATATAGGGGAAGGATATGATAATCTGGCACGTCTGTATCAGGAAGGATTCCATATCTGTAACGTCCACTATGGAAGCGTCAGAAAAGAAGATTGTCTTTTCTGCCTGTCATTCTTAAATAAAAAATAAGGAAAAAGGCTTCCGCATCAGACGGAAGCCTTTTTCAAAGGTGCTGGAAAGGATAAGAAAATGGTTTCATTACATGACGATGAAAGATTAGATTATTTGCTGGCAGAGGATATGAAGATCATACAAAGTCCAACGGTGTTTGCTTTTTCATTGGACGCTGTGCTTCTCTCCAAATTTGCGTATGTTCCGATTCAAAAAGGAAAAATTGTTGATTTGTGCACCGGCAACGGCATTGTGCCGCTGCTGCTGAGTACAAGGTCAAAAGCAGATATCCTTGGTGTTGAAATTCAAGAAAGATTGCATGATATGGCTGTCCGCAGTGTGGAATATAACAAACTGGAGGATCAAATTCAAATCATACATGATGATCTGAAAAACATGCCTGATAAGCTGGGGCATAATAGATATGATGTTGTTACCTGCAACCCGCCTTATTTTAAAACACCGAAACAGGCTGAACAAAATTTGAATGAACATCTCCGTATCGCAAGACATGAAATTCACTGTACATTGGAAGATGTTATTTCAGTCAGCAGTAAATTGCTAAAGCAAGGAGGAAAGGCAGCGCTTGTTCACCGGCCGGGCCGGCTTCTCGAAATTTTTGAATTGATGAAGGCTTATCAAATTGAGCCGAAGCGTGTTCAGTTTGTCTATCCGAAACAAGGGAAGGAAGCCAATACCATTTTGGTTGAAGGCATAAAAGGCGGGCGCCCAGATTTGAAAATACTTCCTCCGCTGTTCGTGTATAACGAACAAAATGAATATACAAAAGAAATCAGGACCATTTTATATGGAGACAAATAACCATTTCTTTTATGTTGTACAGTGCAAAGACAACAGCTGGTATGCAGGGTATACCAACGATCTGCAGAAACGGCTGAAAACTCACAACGATGGAAAGGGCGCAAAGTATACAAAAGCAAGACGCCCGGTTGATTTAATTTTTGCTGAGGCATTTGCAACGAAGCGGGAAGCCATGCAGGCAGAATATTACTTTAAAAAACTGACCCGCAGAAAAAAAGAGCTTTATATAGAAGAAAAACGGAACAGCAAGGAGGCTGTATATGTTAAGGCGCCAGATGAGCTTTAATGGAAAGTCGGATATGGGGATTCTTTATTTGGTTCCGACACCTATCGGAAATCTAGAGGATATGACATTTCGTGCGATCGAAACGCTGAAATCAGTGGATGCGATCGCTGCAGAAGATACGAGGCAAACAAAAAAGCTTTGCCATGTATATGAAATTGAAACACCGCTTGTCAGTTATCACGAACACAATAAAGAAAGCAGCGGCCACAAAATCATTGAATGGCTGAAGTCCGGGAAAAACATAGCGCTGGTCAGTGACGCCGGACTGCCGACAATTTCTGATCCTGGAGCGGAAATCGTCAAGGACTTTACGGAAATGGGCGGTTATGTTGTTCCTCTGCCGGGGGCCAATGCCGCATTAACAGCGCTGATCGCTTCAGGAATTGTACCGCAGCCTTTCTTTTTCTACGGATTTCTCAACAGGCAGAAAAAAGAAAAGAAGAAAGAACTCGATGTCCTCAAAAAACGGCAAGAAACGATTATTTTTTATGAAGCACCTCACCGATTGAAGGAAACCCTGTCTGTGATGTTAGACATATTAGGAGATCGGGACATTGCGGTGACGCGTGAACTTACTAAGAAATATGAAGAGTTTATAAGAGGAACAATATCCGAAGTGATAGACTGGGCAAATGAGGATCAGATCCGCGGTGAGTTTTGTCTTGTGGTCGAAGGCAATAAAGCTGAGGAAGCAGATGAAGAAACACATTGGTGGGAGAACCTATCTGCAAAAGAACATATCGAGCATTACATCTCAAAGGGAGCGACATCAAAAGAAGCCATTAAAAAAGCGGCTGTAGATCGTAACGTCCCAAAACGTGAAATGTATGATGCATACCATATTCAGCAATAAAAAAACGTTCTTGTGTCATAACAAGAACGTTTTTTGTGTAAAAAATGATTATTTAAGGTTTTGAAGCTGGTTTTGGATTTCGCTGATGATTTGCTCAGCGCCTTCTTTGCTTAGTACCAATTTGCCGCCAGCAAGTTTAAGGTTATCGTCAGAAACTTCACCAGTTACTTGGCAAGTCATGTTTGGTTTATATTTTTTAAGGATGATTTTTTCATCATCAACATAAATTTCAAGAGCATCTTTTTCTGCGATTCCAAGAGTACGACGCAATTCGATAGGAATCACTACACGTCCTAATTCATCAACTTTACGTACAATACCAGTAGATTTCATAAACATTCTCCTCCCAAGAGATAATTATTGTTTAAATTATATTTTTCTTCGTCATTATTCGACAAAATCCTTACCTTCATAGCATAACAAGGTTTCCAATAATCGTCAATCCTTTTGTTTACTATTGATTGTAAGATTTAGTTCTTATAGTCAGTAATGGCTTTGAAAATACCGGAATAACAGCATTTTATAATTTTCTAATAAAGCTATTATCCTATGAAAAATCCTTTTAAATCAAGACTTTCGAACCAAGGTTTTTTATACCGTAAGATTATATACGACAAAATTCGACATGAACAGACTTTTTTTATTTTCATTAAACATTTTTAATTTTAATTATTCTTTTTAGGGGCATACGTATATATCCTTGATCTTAAAGGCTAAGATGGTATCATAGATAAAGGATAAATATAAAAATAGGTAATCATATATGATTTGCACTTATCGCCGCTCTCGTCCTTTGGGCGGGAGCTTTTTGACATTCTGATTGGGAGGTTTCAAGATGCCGCAAGAAAACAATACATTTTACATTACAACACCGATTTATTATCCGAGCGGAAAATTACATATCGGCCATGCGTATACGACAGTCGCGGGTGACGCAATGGCTCGCTACAAACGATTAAAAGGCTTTGATGTTCGCTATTTAACGGGAACGGACGAGCATGGGCAGAAGATTCAGCAAAAAGCTGAACAGGAAAACATTACGCCTCAGGAGTATGTGGATCGCGCAGCGGCAGATATTCAGAAACTGTGGAAACAGCTTGAAATCTCAAATGATGACTTTATCCGCACAACTGAAAAACGGCATAAAGTCGTCATAGAAAAGGTGTTTCAAAAGCTTCTTGATAACGGGGACATCTATCTTGATGAATACGAGGGCTGGTACAGTATCCCTGATGAAACATTCTATACGGAAACTCAGCTTGTGGATATTGAACGAAATGAAAAGGGTGAGGTTATTGGCGGGAAAAGCCCTGACAGCGGGCACCCTGTTGAATTGATCAAAGAGGAATCCTATTTCTTCCGTATGGGGAAATATGCTGACCGTCTTTTAAAATTCTATGAAGAAAACCCAACCTTCATTCAGCCGGAGTCACGTAAAAACGAGATGATTAACAACTTCATCAAACCCGGCCTTGAGGATTTAGCTGTTTCACGCACCACATTTGACTGGGGTGTGAAGGTGCCGGAAAATCCAAAACATGTTGTGTATGTTTGGATCGACGCACTATTCAACTATTTAACAGCACTCGGTTATGATACAGAAAATGATGAGCTATATCAAAAATATTGGCCTGCCGATGTTCATTTAGTTGGTAAGGAAATTGTGCGATTCCATACCATTTATTGGCCGATTATGCTGATGGCTCTGGATCTTCCGCTGCCGAAGCAAGTATTTGCGCATGGCTGGCTTTTGATGAAAGACGGAAAAATGTCGAAATCCAAAGGCAATGTTGTTGATCCAGTCACACTCATCGAACGCTACGGTTTAGACGAGCTTCGTTATTACCTGCTTCGCGAAGTGCCGTTTGGATCTGACGGTGTTTTCACGCCGGAAGGTTTTGTTGAACGGATTAACTATGACTTAGCGAATGATTTAGGTAACCTTTTGAATCGTACTGTTGCTATGATCAATAAATATTTTGACGGGCAAATCGGTTCTTATAAAGGTGCCGTAACGGAATTTGACCAGACGCTTTCTTCCGTGGCTGAGGAAACAGTGAAATCATATGAAAAAGCAATGGAAAATATGGAATTCTCGGTCGCTCTTTCAACGTTATGGCAGTTGATCAGCCGTACAAATAAATACATTGATGAAACGGCTCCATGGGTTCTTGCCAAAGATCCTGAAAAAGAAAAAGAACTGCAGTCGGTTATGTATCACCTTGCTGAATCATTGCGTATTTCAGCCGTACTGCTTCAGCCGTTCCTGACAAAAACACCGGTAAAAATGTTTGAGCAGCTGGGCATCACGGATGATGCTTTAAAAGCCTGGGAAAGCATTACAGCTTTCGGCCAGCTTAAAGATACAAAAGTGCAAAAAGGCGAACCGTTATTCCCGCGTTTAGAGGCAGAAGAAGAAATTGCGTACATCAAAGGGAAAATGCAAGGCTCAGCTCCAGCTAAAGAAGAGAAAAAAGAAGAAGAGCCGCAAGAGGTAGACCGTTTACCTGAAATTACGATCGATCAGTTCATGAATGTCGAACTTCGTGTGGCAGAGGTCATCGAAGCAGAGCCAGTGAAAAAAGCAGACCGCTTACTGAAGCTCCAGCTTGATCTAGGCTTTGAGAAACGCCAAGTCGTATCCGGCATTGCAAAACATTATAAGCCTGAGCAGCTTATTGGAACAAAACTCGTATGTGTAACAAATCTAAAACCGGTTAAGCTGAGAGGAGAGCTTTCTCAAGGAATGATCCTTGCAGGAGAAGCAGACGGCGTATTAAAAGTCGTATCCATCGATCAGTCCTTACCGAAAGGCACAAGAATTAAATAATGATAAACAAAAGGTGTTTCACGTGTAACAATTCGTCGAACACCTTTTGTGTTTCGACAAGAAAGGAGTTTTTCATTTATGTTATTTGACACACATGCGCATTTAAATGCAGAACAATACAATACAGATCTAGAAGAGGTTATTGAGCGGGCGAAAGCTGAAAAAGTGGACCGTATTGTAGTCGTCGGTTTTGACCGGCCGACCATTACCCGGGCGATGGAAATGATTGAGGAATATGATTTTATTTATGCTGCCATCGGCTGGCACCCAGTTGATGCCATTGACATGACAGAGGAAGATTTGGCTTGGATTAAAGAGCTTTCTGCTCATGAAAAAGTGGTAGCGATAGGAGAAATGGGCCTGGATTATCATTGGGATAAATCTCCTAAAGATGTTCAAAAAGAAGTATTCAGAAAACAAATTGCCTTGGCGAAAGAGGTCAATCTTCCTATTATTATTCACAACCGTGATGCGACAGAGGATGTTGTTGCCATTTTGAAAGAGGAAGGCGCAGACGAAGTCGGCGGCATCATGCATTGCTTTACGGGCAGTATCGAAGTTGCAAGAGAATGTATGAAGATGAATTTTTATTTGTCATTTGGCGGTCCTGTCACCTTCAAAAATGCGAAGAAACCGAAGGAAGTTGTAAAGGAAATTCCGAATGATAGGCTGCTGATTGAAACTGACTGTCCGTTTCTTACACCAACTCCTTTTCGAGGGAAAAGAAATGAGCCAAGCTATGTAAAATATGTGGCGGAGCAGATTGCTGAATTAAGAGGAACAACCTTTGAAGAAATTGCATCAATCACGACTGAAAATGCAAAAAGACTTTTCCGTATAAACTGACAAAAAACGCTAGCGGGTTTTGTAAGAGCTTGTCCGTTCCGGCGTTTTTCCATAAAAGTTCTACATGCTTTCTTCTCCTCATAGGATAGGTTTGTCGACAAGTCTTTCTTCCGTTTCTCGGTGTGTTTCAGGATAATGAAGAAGACACTGAGCTTTTAGGAGAAGGAGAAGGGAGGGTTGACAGCCTTTTAGATACTCTATATAATCTCTCCGAGGAGAAGGAGGCGTTTTTCATCACACAAAAAATGAAAAAGCTGTTTTCCGTAAAGCTTAGCAAAAGCAAAGTCATTCTGGTTGCTGCTTGTTTGCTGCTGGCGGGAAGCGGGACTGCGTACGCAGCTCATGAGCTGACGAAACAATCAGTCTCAGTTTCTATCAACGGCAAAAAGAAAAATATACGCACACATGCAAAAACAGTCGGTGATCTTTTAGAAACACTCGATATAAAGACAAGAGACGAAGATAAGATCACACCTGCTAAAAAGACACAGATAACAGCAGATATGAATGTTGTGTATGAGGCTGCAAAACCTGTGAAGCTTACTTTAAACGGGGAAGAAAAGACATTATGGTCAACAGCAAAAACGGTCGGTGCATTACTGGACGAACAAGATGTTGATGTGAAAGAACACGATCAAATTGATCCTGCAATAGATACAGAAGTTTCGAAAGACATGAAAATTAACATAGAACCTGCGTTCCAAGTCACTGTGAACGATGCAGGGAAAGAAAAGAAGATCTGGACGACTTCGACTACGGTCGCTGACTTTTTAAAACAGCAAAAGATGAACATAAAAGACGAAGATAAAATCAAGCCTGCGTTAGACGAAAAGCTAACGAAAGGAAAGGCTGATATTACAATAACTCGTATCGAAAAGGTCACCGATGTAGTTGAAGAGAAAATAGCGTTTGATGTGAAAAAACAAGAAGACGCTTCTCTTGAAAAAGGGCAAGAAAAGGTCGTTCAAAAAGGAAAAGAAGGCAAGCTCAAAAAACATTATGAAGTCGTAAAGGAAAACGGCGAAGAAGTTTCCAGAGAGCTTGTAAAAGAAGAAACAGCCGAGCAAAGCAAAGATAAAGTGGTTGCGATCGGCACGAAGCAAAGCAGTCCGAAGATTGAAAAGGTCAGTGCTTCTGGCGCTTCAAAACCAGTTGTGTCTCGGAGCAATGAATCAACCGGTAAAGTCATGACAGTATCATCTACGGCTTATACGGCAAGCTGCAGCGGATGTTCAGGACATACGGCTACAGGCGTTAATCTGAAAAATAATCCTAATGCAAAAGTTATCGCAGTAGATCCAAATGTCATTCCGCTAGGCTCAAAAGTCCACGTTGAAGGATATGGATACGCCGTTGCTGCTGATACGGGCTCAGCGATTAAAGGCAATAAAATAGATGTCTTTTTCCCTGAGAAATCATCGGCTTACCGATGGGGAAATAAAACAGTTAAAATTAAAATCTTGAATTAATATATACTTATCTATACAGAGGGTTTTGCGCCCTCTGTTTTTTTCGTTATAATAGACGAAGTGTATTTTCTGCTTATTAGACGCTCGAAATATGAAAAAGTTTCATCAATATACAAAAGTTTTTATTTTGTCTTGGAGGAAATAATGAAAATTAAAGAGATCATTGTGGTCGAGGGGCGTGACGATACGGCCCGCATCAAATTGGCTGTTGATGCAGATACAATTGAAACAAATGGTTCAGCCATCGGTGATCATGTGATTGAACAAATCCGTTTGGCTCAGGAAACCAGAGGAGTCATTATCTTAACGGATCCGGATTTTCCGGGAGAAAAAATACGAAAAACCATTTCCGAGGCTGTACCTGGCTGTAAGCATGCATTTTTGCCAAAGCATCTTGCGAAACCTAAGAACAAACGGGGAATTGGCGTAGAGCACGCATCGATTGAAAGCATCAGGGCATGTTTAGAAAACGTTCACGAAGAAATGGAAGCACAGCCGAGTGAAATTTCTGCGGAAGACCTGATTCACGCCGGGCTGATTGGCGGATCTGAAGCAAAGCGCCGCCGTGAACGTCTTGGTGATTTGCTGAAAATCGGATATACAAATGGCAAACAGCTTCAAAAACGGCTGCAAATGTTTCAAATTAAAAAAAGTGATTTTATGAGTGCGCTCGATACCGTCATGCGGGAGGAACAGAATGAATAAAGATATTGCGACACCGATTAGAACGAAAGAGATACTGAAGAAATACGGTTTTTCTTTTAAAAAGAGTTTGGGACAGAATTTCTTAATCGATACGAACATTTTAGACAGAATTGTCGACCACGCCGAAGTGACAGAGAAAACCGGTGTCATTGAAATCGGCCCGGGAATCGGGGCTTTGACTGAACAGCTTGCCAAGCGGGCGAAAAAGGTCGTGGCATTTGAAATTGATCAGCGTTTATTGCCGATCCTTAAAGACACGCTCTCCCCTTATGACAATGTGACTGTCATTCATCAAGATGTGCTTAAGGCTGACGTCAAATCGGTCATTGAAGAGCAATTTAAGGACTGTGATGAGGTGATGGTTGTAGCCAACCTTCCTTATTATGTGACAACGCCGATTATCATGAAGCTGCTTGAAGAAAACCTTCCGCTGAAGGGGATTGTCGTTATGCTGCAAAAGGAAGTGGCCGAACGTATGGCAGCTGATCCTTCATCTAAGGAATACGGTTCACTTTCTATTGCTGTGCAATTTTATACAGAGGCCAAAACGGTGATGATCGTTCCGAAAACGGTATTTGTTCCTCAGCCTAATGTAGATTCTGCAGTCATTCGGCTGATTCGCCGCGACGGCCCGGCAGTGGATGTAGAAAACGAAGCCTTTTTCTTTCAGTTAATTAAGGCGAGTTTTGCTCAGCGCCGTAAAACATTGCTTAATAACTTAGTGAACAATCTGCCTGATGGAAAAGCAAAAAAACCAACGATCGAGCAAGTGCTGGAAGAAACGAATATTGACGGCAAGCGCCGAGGTGAATCCTTGTCTATTGAGGAGTTCGCTGCGCTGTCTAACGGATTGTACAAAGCCCTTTTTTAAAAGGGCTTTTTGTTTTCGCACCACATGGACTGCCGCTACATAGGCTAGAGAAGGACCTTAAAATTCAATGATAAGAAAAACTTGCACTCAGCGAAAAAAGGCGCTTTTCTCAAGGCTCTTTCTTTCATGATGAGGCTTAGTCTATGTGTGGAGTGAGGAACGTGCAATTTCAAATAGGGGATATGGTAGCCAGAAAATCCTATCAAATGGATGTTTTGTTTCGCATTATAGGGATAGAGCAAACAAGTACAGGGAATTCAATCGCCATTTTGCATGGTGACGAAGTCAGGCTGATTGCTGATGCGTATTTTTCTGATTTGGTGGCCGTGCAAAAAGATGAGCAGCTGATGCGAAAAAAGAAAGATGAAAGCAGAATGAATGAATCACTTGAGTTGCTCCGTCAGGATTATAAACTGCTGAGAGAGAAACAGGAGTACTATGCAACAAGCCAGTATCAGCATCAGGAGCATTATTTTCATATGCCGGGCAAGGTGCTTCATATGGACGGTGATGAGGCGTATTTGAAAAAATGCTTGAGTGTCTATAAAAAAATCGGTGTGCCGGTTTACGGCATTCATTGCCACGAAAAGAAAATGTCTGCTTCTATAGAAGAATTGCTCGACAAATATCGACCTGACATCCTGGTGATTACCGGGCATGATGCATACTCCAAGCAAAAGGGCGGCATTGATGATTTGAGCGCATACAGACATTCAAAACACTTTGTCGAAACAGTTCATATAGCCCGAAAAAAAATCCCTCACTTAGATCAGCTTGTTATTTTTGCGGGGGCTTGCCAATCCCACTTTGAATCACTAATAAGAGCGGGGGCGAATTTCGCGAGTTCTCCTTCAAGAGTAAACATTCACGCTCTTGATCCTGTATATATCGTAGCCAAAATCAGCTTTACGCCTTTTATGGAACGAATCAATGTATGGGAAGTGCTTCGGAATACACTGACAAGAGAGAAAGGACTTGGAGGCATTGAAACAAGAGGAGTACTGAGGGTCGGAATGCCTTATAAGTCCAATTAACCCCGGATAGATGATTTATTCGGGGTTTTTATTTTGCATAATGATACATAATTTACCGAAACTTGCGGAAAATATTTGAGGAATCATAGAATTTTGTCAAAATAATTTTGTTGACAACGTCTTATTAACGTTGATATAATTTAAATTTTATTTGACAAAAATGGGCTCGTGTTGTACAATAAATGTAGTGAGGTGGATGCAATGGCGAAGACGTTGTCCGATATTAAAAGGTCGCTTGATGGAAATTTAGGTAAAAGGCTGACGTTAAAAGCAAACGGTGGCCGCCGAAAAACGATTGAGCGCTCGGGCATTTTAGCTGAGACGTACCCTGCTGTTTTTGTGATACAACTAGATCAAGACGAGAACTCGTTTGAAAGAGTTTCATACAGTTATGCTGATATTTTGACTGAGACTGTTGAGCTGACATTTAATGATGACGCGGCAAGTTCAGTAGCATTTTAACGGGCAGTGAACTTTTTGTTTACTGCTTTTTGTTTTGCCTTTTTTTGGTTTCCATTAATTCTCTCGATATTTTCACTGTCATTAAACAAAAGATAAAAACGGTCACATTTTATCGTGACGTGCACGAATCGTTATCATCTCTAAAAAAAGGGGTTGTTTCGTTTGGGCAGACGTCGTGGAGTTATGTCAGATGAGTTTAAATATGAGCTGGCTAAGGACCTTGGTTTTTACGACACTGTAAAAAATGAAGGTTGGGGCGGCATTCGTGCCCGCGATGCCGGTAACATGGTAAAACGGGCAATTGAAATCGCCGAACAGCAAATGGCTCAGAATCAGAATAACCGATAAGGAATGTGACCCGGGGGACGTATGGTTCCCCGGTTTTTGATTTTGGATGGAAATACATAATAGCTCCAATATGGATATGTTCATCCCGTACTTCAAATGTGATACAATGTTCATACTTATGTTTAGATGGAGAAGTAGGTGAAAGCTATGCGTATTTTAGAAAAAGCGCCAGCCAAGATCAATCTGTCACTCGACGTTACCCGAAAACGCCCGGATGGTTATCATGAAGTCGAAATGATTATGACGACAATTGATTTAGCGGATCGGATTGAATTGACGGAGCTGGCAGAAGATGTAGTGAGGGTTTCATCCCACAACCGCTTTGTGCCCGATGACCAAAGAAACTTAGCTTATCAGGCTGCCAAGCTCGTCAAAGACAGATACAACGTGAAAAAGGGAGTTTCCATTATGATCACTAAGGTGATCCCGGTGGCTGCCGGCCTTGCTGGCGGAAGCAGTGATGCGGCGGCAACGCTCAGAGGACTGAACAGACTGTGGAATTTAAATCTTTCTGCAGAAACGCTGGCGGAGCTGGGAGCGGAAATTGGCTCAGACGTCTCGTTTTGCGTCTATGGCGGAACTGCGCTTGCTACCGGACGCGGTGAAAAGATCAAACACATCAGCCCGCCTCCGCATTGCTGGGTCATTTTGGCGAAGCCGACAATCGGCGTTTCCACGGCCGAGGTCTACAGACAGCTGAAGCTTGATGAGGTGGAACACCCGGATGTAAACGGTATGATTGACGCGATTGAGGAAAAGAGCTTTCAAAAGATGTGCAGCCGTTTAGGCAATGTGCTTGAGTCTGTAACGCTTGATATGCATCCTGAAGTCGCGATGATCAAAAACCAGATGAAACGCTTTGGTGCAGATGCTGTGTTAATGAGCGGAAGCGGTCCGACTGTGTTTGGACTGGTTCAGTATGAGTCTAAGGTACAGAGGATTTATAACGGGTTAAGAGGCTTCTGCGATCAGGTATATGCAGTGAGAATGATCGGCGAACAGAACGCTCTTGATTAAATCCGTATGTTAAGTTATATTGATCTTAAAATATTCGGATTTTGGGGGTAAGTTCATGAAGTTTCGTCGCAGCGGCAGATTGGTGGACTTAACAAATTATTTGTTAACCCATCCGCACGAGTTAATACCGTTAACCTTTTTTTCTGAGCGGTATGAATCTGCAAAATCATCGATCAGTGAAGATTTAACAATTATAAAGCAAACCTTTGAGCAGCAGGGGATTGGTACCTTGCTTACTGTTCCCGGTGCTGCCGGAGGTGTCAAATATATTCCGAAAATGAAGCAGGCTGAAGCTGAAGAGTTCGTTCAGACCCTTGGACAGTCATTGGCAAATCCTGAGCGTATCCTTCCGGGCGGTTATGTGTATTTAACGGATATCTTAGGAAAGCCATCTGTTCTCTCCAAGGTTGGAAAGCTGTTTGCTTCTGTATTTGCGGACCGCGAAATTGACGTTGTTATGACCGTTGCCACGAAAGGCATCCCCCTTGCGTATGCAGCTGCAAGTTATCTGAATGTGCCTGTCGTCATTGTGCGCAAGGATAACAAGGTAACGGAGGGCTCCACGGTAAGCATTAATTACGTGTCAGGCTCCTCAAACCGCATTCAAACAATGTCACTTGCAAAAAGAAGCATGAAAACGGGTTCAAACGTACTCATTATCGATGACTTTATGAAAGCAGGCGGCACAATTAATGGTATGATTAACCTGTTGGATGAGTTTAATGCGAATGTCGCGGGGATCGGCGTCTTGGTCGAAGCCGAAGGAGTAGATGAACGTCTTGTTGATGAATATATGTCACTTCTCACTCTTTCAACGATCAACATGAAAGATAAGTCCATTGAAATTCAGAATGGCAATTTTCTGCGTTTTTTTAAAGACAATCTTTTGAAGAATGGAGAGACGGAATCATGACAAAAGCAGTCCACACAAAACATGCCCCAGCGGCAATCGGACCTTACTCACAAGGGATTATCGTCAATAATATGTTTTACAGCTCAGGCCAAATTCCTTTGACGCCTTCAGGCGAGATGGTAAACGGTGATATTAAGGAGCAGACGCATCAAGTATTCAGCAACTTAAAAGCGGTGTTGGAAGAAGCGGGTGCTTCTTTTGAAACCGTTGTAAAGGCAACTGTATTTATCGCGGACATGGAACAGTTTGCGGAAGTGAACGAAGTGTACGGACAATATTTTGACACGCACAAACCGGCGAGATCTTGCGTTGAAGTTGCGAGACTTCCAAAGGATGCATTAGTCGAAATCGAAGTGATTGCGTTAGTAAAATAATAAGAAAAGTGATTCTGGGTAAACTCGGAATCACTTTTTTATTTACCTTATGCCCAAAATAAAAGCGTTATGACCTAATTGTGTATTTATATCCTATTTTTTCAAAAAATATTTTAAAAAACAGCAGGAATTCAGAAAAAATCGTGGAATTGATACACTAATGCTTTTATATAGGGAAAAGGTGGTGAACTACTGTGGAAGTTACTGACGTAAGATTACGCCGCGTGAATACCGATGGTCGCATGAGAGCGATTGCATCCATCACGCTGGATCACGAATTTGTTGTTCATGATATTCGTGTGATTGATGGAAACAATGGTCTTTTCGTTGCGATGCCGAGTAAACGCACCCCTGATGGAGAGTTCCGCGATATTGCTCATCCTATTAATTCAAGCACGCGAGGAAAGATTCAAGATGCCGTGTTAAATGAGTATCATCGTCTGGGTGACACTGAAGCATTAGAATTCGAAGAAGCTGGAGCTTCTTAAAAAATAACCAAAAAGCAAGGACTGCTGACAGGGCTGAGACAAGCCTTTTTCCGGCAGTCCTTTTTTAATTCTGATTTTTCAAACTAAAATGCACCCATAGAAAATTCTTGCACTTCATGAAGTCTCCTTGAAATCAACTGATATTTAGGATATATTTTTCTATGGATAAAAGGGATATTGGAGGCCATTAAATGGATAAGCGGTTTGCAGTTGTTTTAGCGGCTGGACAAGGAACGAGAATGAAATCAAAGCTTTACAAAGTCCTTCATCCAGTTTGCGGTAAGCCTATGGTAGAGCACGTCGTAGACGAAGCCTTAAAGTTATCTTTAACGAAGCTTGTCACGATTGTCGGACATGGTGCGGAAGAAGTGAAAAAGCAGCTTGGTGATAAAAGCGAGTATGCGCTTCAAGCAGAACAGCTTGGCACTGCTCATGCTGTAAAACAGGCACAGCCATTTCTTGCTGACGAAAAAGGTGTAACGATTGTCATTTGCGGAGATACGCCGCTTTTAACAGCGGAGACAATGGAAGCGATGCTGAAAGAACATACACAAAAAGAAGCAAAAGCTACGATCTTGACTGCAGTTGCAGAAGATCCGACTGGATACGGCCGAATCATTCGCGGTGAGAGCGGAGCGGTTCAAAAAATCGTGGAGCACAAGGACGCTTCAGAGGAAGAACGTCTTGTGACTGAAATCAATACTGGAACGTATTGTTTTGATAATGAAGCTCTATTCCGGGCCATTGACCAAGTATCGAACGATAATGTTCAAGGCGAGTATTATTTGCCGGATGTGATAGAGATCCTCAAAAATGAAGGCGAAACTGTTGCCGCTTACCAGACTGGTAACTTCCAAGAAACGCTCGGAGTTAATGATAGAGTTGCTCTTTCTCAGGCTGAATTGTTTATGAAAGAGCGGATTAATAAACGGCATATGCAAAATGGCGTTACGCTGATTGACCCGATGAATACGTATATTTCTCCTGAAGCTGTCATCGGAAGCGATACTGTGATTTATCCTGGAACTGTGATTAAAGGTGAGGTGCAAATCGGAGAAGATACGATTATCGGCCCTCATACTGAGATTTTGAATAGTTCAATTGGCAGCCGTACTGTGATTAAACAATCGGTAGTCAATAACAGTAAAGTGGGGAATGATGTAAACATAGGACCTTTTGCTCACATCAGGCCTGATTCTGTCATCGGGAATGAAGTGAAGATCGGGAATTTTGTTGAAATCAAAAAGACGCAATTCGGAGACCGAAGCAAGGCTTCTCATTTAAGCTATGTCGGGGATGCCGAAGTAGGCACAGACGTCAACTTGGGCTGCGGTTCAATTACTGTCAATTATGATGGAAAGAATAAATATTTGACCAAAATTGAAGACGGCGCATTTATCGGCTGCAACTCCAATTTGGTTGCCCCTGTTACAGTCGGAGAAGGCGCTTATGTAGCGGCAGGCTCAACTGTTACGGAAGATGTACCTGGAAAAGCACTTGCTATTGCCAGAGCGAGACAAGTAAATAAAGACGATTATGTGAAAAATATTCATAAAAAATAATCCTAAATTCGGAGGTTTATCCATGTCTAATCAATACGGAGATAAGAATTTAAAGATTTTTTCTTTGAATTCTAATCCAGAGCTTGCAAAAGAAATCGCAGATATAGTTGGAGTTCAATTAGGGAAGTGTTCTGTCACAAGATTTAGTGACGGGGAAGTCCAAATTAATATCGAAGAAAGTATTCGCGGATGTGACTGTTACATCATCCAGTCTACAAGTGACCCCGTTAACGAGCATATTATGGAACTGTTGATTATGGTAGATGCGTTGAAACGCGCTTCTGCAAAAACCATTAACATTGTTATTCCTTATTACGGTTATGCGCGTCAAGACAGAAAAGCTAGATCCCGTGAGCCAATCACAGCAAAGCTTTTCGCAAACCTGCTTGAAACTGCCGGTGCGACTCGTGTCATTGCGCTTGATCTGCACGCACCGCAAATTCAAGGATTCTTTGATATACCGATTGACCACTTAATGGGTGTTCCGATTTTAGGAGAATATTTTGAAGGCAAAAACCTTGAAGATATCGTCATTGTTTCACCAGACCACGGCGGTGTGACACGTGCCCGCAAACTGGCTGACAGACTAAAAGCGCCGATTGCGATCATTGATAAGCGCCGTCCGAGACCGAATGTGGCAGAAGTCATGAATATTGTAGGTAATATCGAAGGGAAGACCGCTATCCTTATCGATGATATCATTGATACTGCCGGCACCATTACACTTGCAGCTAATGCGCTCGTTGAAAACGGTGCGAAAGAAGTTTATGCATGCTGTACACATCCGGTTCTATCAGGACCTGCTGTTGAACGGATTAATAACTCAACAATTAAAGAGCTTGTTGTAACAAACAGCATCAAGCTTCCTGAAGAAAAGAAAATTGAACGGTTTAAGCAGCTTTCAGTCGGACCGCTTCTGGCTGAAGCGATTATTCGCGTTCATGAGCAGCAATCTGTCAGCTACCTGTTCAGTTAAACCGATTTTGAAAGGTTTAAACCTTTATCGTTTTGGGTATTGTTTCTAATAGGACAATAAAACGATAATAGGATGGTGCTGAATATGGCAACGTTAACGGCAAAAGAAAGAACAGGTTTCACCCGTTCGTCTCTTCGGGATATCCGTACTTCAGGACATGTTCCAGGTATCATATATGGAAAAGACACGGCAAACAAACCGGTATCCTTAGACAGTGTGGAACTTATCAAAACACTGAGGGATGAAGGCAAGAATACAGTCATTACACTCGACGTCAACGGAGAGAAGCACGCTGTCATGGTAACAGAGCTGCAAACGGATCCGCTGAAAAATGAGGTCACTCATGCTGACTTCCAAGTAGTCAATATGAGTGAAGAAATTGAAGTGGAAGTGCCGATTCATCTGACCGGAGAAGCAATTGGAGTGAAAAATGGAGGCGTATTGCAACAGCCGCTTTACGCTCTAACCGTGAAGGCGAAGCCAAAAGCAATTCCGCAATCGATCGAGGCAGACATTTCTGGTCTTGATGTAAATGATGTACTCACGATTGAGGATTTGCCTGCCGGCGGTGACTACTCCTATAATCACGAATCAGATGAACTTGTGGCTTCCATTCTTCCTCCGCAGCAGCAGGATGCTGCAGAAACAGACGCTGAGGAAACTGCCGATGCTCAGCCTGAAGGTGAAAACGAAGATCAATAATAGCTTAAGACGTAACCCTCCCGCGGTTACGTCTTTTGTGCTAGAATGAGAAGAATTATAGCCCGTGTTAGAGCGGGAGCTTATGTGACTAAGGGAGGATTTGCCATGCTTGTAATTGCTGGCCTCGGAAACCCGGGAAAGAACTATGAAAATACAAGGCATAATGTCGGATTTATGGCAATAGACCAGCTTTCGAAGGAATGGAACATTGAGCTGAACCAGAGCAAATTTAACGGATTATACGGAACCGGATTTGTTTCCGGCAAAAAGGTTCTACTTGTTAAACCGCTTACATATATGAATTTATCAGGAGAATGTTTGCGGCCTTTAATGGATTATTATGATGTAGACAACGAAGATTTAAAAGTCATTTACGACGACCTTGATCTTCCGACTGGCAAGATCCGTCTAAGAACGAAAGGAAGTGCCGGCGGGCATAATGGCATCAAATCACTGATCCAGCATCTCGGAACGCCTGAGTTTGATCGCATCCGCATCGGAATCGGGCGGCCAGTGAACGGAATGAAGGTGGTTGATTATGTTTTAGGCGCTTTTACAAAGGATGAAACACCAGCAATTGATGAAGCGATTGGAAAGTCCGTTAAGGCTTGTGAGGCTTCTCTCAGCAAACCATTTTTAGAGGTTATGAACGAATTCAACGCGAAGGTATAAAATACATCATCAAAGTCCATACTACACCAAAATGACTTTTTCATCAGGAGGGTCCCTTGTATGGCTTTGCATTATTATTGTCGTCATTGCGGAGTAAAAGTTGGAAGTCTGGAATCTTCCATGGTATCGACAAACTCACTTGGATTTGAGCACTTAACAAACGAGGAAAGAAACGATATGATTTCATATAAAGACAATGGAGATGTCCATGTTCTTACAATATGTGAAGATTGCCAAGAGGCGCTCGAACGAAATCCGCATTACCACGAACATCACACATTTATTCAATAAAAAGCTTTGGTGTAGACACTAGACCAAAGCGTTTTTCTGTTCTTACAGAAAACAGAGAGGAGGGGCCATATGGACAACATTCAAACCTTTATTAAAGAAAGCGATGACTTCAAATCCATCGTCAACGGTTTAAACGAGGGGCTGAAGGAACAACTGCTCGCGGGTCTTTCAGGTTCCGCGCGTTCTGTTTTTACTTCTGCTCTGGCTAATGAAACGAATAAGCCTATCTTTCTAATCACCCATAATTTATACCAAGCTCAGAAAGTAACGGATGATCTGACTTCACTTCTTGGGGATCGGTCTGTCCTTCTGTACCCCGTCAATGAACTCATATCATCAGAAATCGCGGTGGCTAGCCCTGAACTGCGGGCGCAGCGCTTAGATGTCATTAATAGATTAACAAACGGAGAAACGCCTATAGTTGTTGCTCCGGTAGCGGCTGTCAGAAGAATGCTGCCGCCGGTAGAGGTGTGGAAAAACAGCCAAATGCTCATTCAGGTGGGTCATGATATCGAACCGGATCAGCTGGCATCCCGACTGGTAGAGGTGGGATACGAGCGGTCTGATATGGTTTCTGCACCCGGTGAATTCAGTATTCGCGGCGGAATTATCGACATTTATCCGCTGACCTCTGAGCATCCGGTCAGAATCGAATTATTCGACACCGAGGTTGATTCCATCCGCAGCTTTAACTCCGATGATCAGCGGTCAATTGAAACCTTGACCTCCATCAGTATCGGTCCGGCAAAGGAACTGATTATCAGAGCTGAAGAAAAAGCACGTGCAATAGAGAAGATGGATAAAGGCCTTGCCGACAGCTTGAAAAAATTAAAGCTCGACAAGCAAAAAGAAATCCTGCATATGAATATTTCTCATGATAAAGAGCGTTTATCTGAAGGCCAGACAGATCAAGAACTGGTGAAGTACCTTTCATATTTTTATGAAAAACCTGCTAGTTTGCTAGATTATACACCTGATAACACGCTTCTTATTTTGGACGAAGTCAGCCGGATTCATGAAATGGAAGAGCAGCTTCAAAAGGAAGAAGCGGAGTTTGTCACAAATCTGCTGGAGGAAGGGAAAATTTTGCATGACATCAGTCTGTCATTCAGCTTCCAAAAAATAGTGGCTGAGCAAAAACGGCCTTTGCTGTACTATTCTTTGTTTTTACGCCATGTTCAGCATACAAGCCCGCAAAATATCGTGAATGTATCCAGCAGACAAATGCAGAGCTTCCACGGGCAAATGAATGTTCTTGCCGGTGAAATGGAGCGGTTTAAAAAATCAAACTTCACCGTTGTGTTTTTGGGAGCAAATAAGGAACGTACACAAAGACTGTCTTCTGTTTTGGCCGATTATGAAATCGAAGCGGCGATGACTGACAGCGAAAAGGCACTTGTTCAGGGACAGGTTTATATCATGGAAGGCGAGCTTCAATCAGGATTTGAGCTGCCGTTAATGAAGCTTGCTGTCATTACTGAAGAAGAATTGTTTAAAAACCGCGTGAAAAAGAAGCCTCGAAAACAGAAGCTTACAAATGCAGAGCGCATTAAGAGCTATTCCGAGCTTCAAATTGGTGATTATGTCGTTCATATTAATCACGGGATCGGAAAGTATTTAGGGATCGAAACCCTTGAGATCAATGGAATTCACAAAGACTATTTGAACATTCACTATCAGGGAAGCGACAAGCTTTATGTGCCGGTTGAACAAATTGACCAGGTACAGAAGTATGTCGGATCAGAAGGAAAAGAACCGAAGCTGTATAAGTTAGGCGGCAGTGAATGGAAGCGGGTTAAGAAAAAAGTAGAAACATCCGTTCAAGACATCGCTGATGACTTAATTAAACTGTATGCCGAAAGGGAAGCGAGCAAGGGCTACGCATTTTCCCCTGATCATGAAATGCAGCGTGAGTTTGAATCGGCGTTCCCTTATCAAGAGACGGAAGATCAGCTCCGCTCTATTCACGAAATCAAAAAAGACATGGAAAGAGAGCGGCCGATGGATCGCCTGCTTTGCGGAGACGTGGGCTACGGGAAAACAGAGGTTGCCATCCGTGCGGCGTTTAAGGCAATCGCTGATGGAAAACAGGTCGCACTGCTTGTCCCGACAACCATTTTGGCTCAGCAGCACTATGAGACCATTACAGAGCGCTTTCAGGACTACCCGATGAATATCGGCCTGCTTAGCCGATTCAGAACAAGAAAAGAAGCAAACGAAACGATCAAAGGATTGAAAAACGGAACGGTTGATATCGTCATTGGGACACACCGACTGTTATCAAAAGATGTTGTTTATAAAGACTTAGGGCTGCTCATCATTGATGAGGAGCAGCGTTTTGGTGTCACCCATAAAGAAAAGATCAAACAGATTAAAGCCAATGTGGATGTATTAACATTAACAGCGACACCGATTCCGCGTACGCTGCATATGTCTATGCTTGGCGTAAGGGATTTATCGGTGATCGAGACGCCGCCGGAAAACCGCTTCCCTGTACAGACGTATGTTGTGGAATACAATGGTGCCCTTGTCAGAGAGGCGATTGAGCGCGAGCTTGCGCGCGGTGGCCAAGTCTATTTCTTATACAACAGGGTAGAGGATATCGAACGGAAAGCAGATGAGATTTCAATGCTTGTCCCTGACGCGAAGGTTGCGTATGCCCACGGGAAAATGACAGAAAATGAATTAGAAGCTGTCATGCTGAGTTTCCTGGAAGGGGAATCAGACGTTCTCGTCAGCACAACAATCATTGAAACGGGTGTAGATATTCCAAACGTGAATACGCTGATCGTGTTTGACGCCGACAAGATGGGTCTTTCCCAGCTTTATCAGCTGCGTGGACGTGTCGGCCGTTCTAACCGTGTAGCGTATGCGTATTTCACGTATCGCCGGGATAAAGTGCTTACTGAAGTAGCTGAAAAAAGACTGCAGGCGATTAAAGAATTTACAGAGCTGGGATCTGGTTTTAAAATCGCCATGCGCGACTTAACGATTCGCGGAGCCGGAAACCTTCTTGGCGCTCAGCAGCACGGCTTTATCGATTCGGTCGGATTTGACCTTTATTCGCAAATGCTAAAAGAGGCCATAGAAGAGCGGAAAGGCGATACAGCGAAAACGGAGCATTTTGAAACAGAAATTGATCTTGAGCTTGATGCGTACATTCCGGAAACTTACATTCAAGACGGCAAACAGAAAATTGATATGTATAAACGCTTCAGATCTGTGGCTTCAATTGAAGAGAAAAATGAACTTCAAGATGAGATGATTGACAGGTTTGGAAATTATCCAAAAGAAGTTGAATACTTGTTTACCGTAGCTGAAATGAAGGTTTATGCGAAAAATGAACGGGTCGAATTGATTAAGCAAGATAAAGATGCAGTCAGGCTGACCATTTCTGAAGAGGCCAGTGCTGATATTGACGGCCAGAAACTGTTTGAGCTTGGCAACAAATACGGCAGACAAATCGGACTGGGAATGGAAGGAAAAAAACTCAAAATTTCCGTTCAAACGAAAGGCAAGACTGCGGATGAATGGCTCGAAACCGTGCTGGGCATGCTGAAGGGCCTTAAAGATGTGAAAAAACAAACCATTTCATCAACGTAAATTTTGTTACTCTCTGGTGTATATTACATTTGATGTGACGGATACTAATTTCAAGCGAGGCGGAAGGTACATAAAGTAACTGCTTTAGGTCTTTCCCACATTGTATAACCATCAAATGAAAGAGAGGCACCAGAGATGAAAGCAACCGGTATCGTACGTCGTATTGATGACTTAGGACGGGTCGTGATTCCTAAAGAAATTCGCAGAACGCTGAGAATCAGGGAAGGCGATCCGCTTGAGATTTTTGTAGATCGTGACGGAGAAGTTATTTTGAAAAAATACTCTCCGATAAGTGAACTTGGAGACTTCGCAAAGGAGTATGCAGACGCGCTTTATGACAGTCTTGGCCATTCAGTGCTTATCTGTGACCGTGATGTCTACATTGCTGTCTCCGGAAGTTCCAAAAAAGACTACTTAAACAAGCCGATCAGCGAAATGCTGGAAAGAACAATGGATCAGAGAAGTTCCGTGCTTGAGAGCGATGCAAAATCCGTGCAGCTTGTGAATGGCATCGATGAAGATATGAGTTCGTATACTGTCGGCCCGATTGTGGCGAATGGCGACCCGATAGGTGCAGTCGTGATTTTTTCAAAGGATCAGACGATGGGCGAAGTAGAGCATAAAGCCGTTGAAACAGCAGCTGGGTTTTTGGCTCGTCAAATGGAACAGTAGGTCTTATTACAATTATCAAAATAGGTATAGAAAGAACAGCTCTCCTTGGGACGCTGTTCTTTTTTGTGCAGGGGAAAAAGGATTCCAAGGGTTGGGATATGGTATAATAACCTCGTTTTTATTTGTACCAAGGTCATTGCACACTCTGCATGGCCCCTGACGTTGGGAAGGAGCTTTTGGATGGATGATTCAATACGCGTCAAACGGCATTGGATGTGGCAGGGGGCTTTTGTTTTAATTCTGGCAGGCGTTATTTCAAAAATATTAAGCGCCGTTTACAGAGTCCCATTTCAAAACATTGTCGGCGATGTTGGATTTTATATATATCAGCAGGTATACCCTTTTCTTGGTATTGCCGTCATGCTTTCAACATCAGGATTTCCGGTGATTATTTCTAAATTGATGAATGATTATAGTGAAAAAAACCATAACACCATAATGAAAATTTCAGCGCTGGTTTTATCGGTAATAGGTGTTTTTTTATTTCTGTGTTTATATATGGGAGCTGTTCCGATCGCTCTGTTTATGGGTGATTCGCATCTCGCCCAGTTAATACAAGTAACTGCCTATGCGTTTCTTCTGTTTCCATTTGTCGCACTGCTCAGAGGCGTTTTTCAAGGGAGGCACAATATGCTCCCATCCGCTTTATCGCAAATCATGGAACAGTTTTTGCGGGTAGCGGTGCTTTTAGGGTTATCTTTTTGGCTCATCAAAAAGGGTGCATCGCTTTATACTGCGGGAGCGGCAGCTGCTTCTGGTTCTCTTGCCGGAAGTTTGATTGCGCTTATCATCCTTGTCTTTTTTTGGTTCAAAGCGAAAAAGCCGGAAAAAGCGGAAATAGAAAAAGAAAATCACATTACAACAAATCAATTAATTAAGAAACTGCTTTTATATTCAGTAACGATCTGTGTCAGCAGCCTGCTGCTTTTGTTTATTCAGCTTGTCGATGCTCTGAATTTATATTCTTTGCTGTCTGGCGGTGAGGTGAGTGAAGAAGCAAAGCGGCTGAAAGGAATTTATGACCGGGGGCAGCCTCTTTTGCAGCTCGGTTCTGTTTTCGCAATGAGCATCGGGACCTCACTCGTACCGTTGCTTTCAAAGGCGGTAAAGGACAATCAAGTGCTGGTGATGAAACAAAGAGTGACGTCTTCCTTAAAGCTGTGTCTTGCGATTGGCGTTGCGGCGTCTGCAGGTCTCATCTGCATCCTCGAGCCGGTCAACATTATGCTGTTTCAAAATGGTGAAGGAACAGCTGCGTTACAGATATTTAGCTGCTCCATTTTGTTTGCGTCCTTGGCGGTCACGGCTGCTGCTGTCTTACAGGGAACGGGAAACACGGTGTTTCCTGCAATAGCTGTAGGCGCAGGCGTGGCTGTGAAATGGGTGTTAAATACCTTTTTGGTTCCGCGTTATGGAATTGAAGGGGCTTCATTTGCGACAGCGGCTACCTTTGCAGCTGTCGCCGGCCTTAATTTATATCGCCTGCGGCAAAAAGAATGGCTGGACAAGCTGAGAGGTGTTATGCTTCCGATTATTGGGTCCGCTTTATTGATGTCGGCTGTCTTGCTTGCTTATTTACGCCTTTGGTCTTTTCTGTTTGATGCGGAAGGAAGAGGATATGCGGCGGTTGAAAGTGTTTCTGCTGTCGCCATTGGAGGCGCGGTGTTTATTTATTGTATGATGAAATTGGGAATATTTACGGATAAAGAGCTCAACAGTGTGCCTTTTGGCAGCAAGTTAAGCAAACTCACAAGAAGGAGAGAACAAAATGGCAGGTAACATTACAGTCGTCGGGCTTGGCGCCGGAGACATGGACCAGTTGACAATTGGCATACATAAGCTGCTGACAAAGGCGGACACTCTGTTTGTCAGAACAAAAGACCATCCTTTAATTCAGGAGCTAGAAAGCGAAACGAAGAACATTCGTTATTTTGATGATATATATGAGAAGCACGACCAGTTTGATGCGGTATACGAAGAAATTGCTGACATTCTCTTTGGAGAAGCGAAGCATCAGGACGTTGTTTATGCGGTTCCGGGGCATCCATTTGTAGCAGAAAAAACAGTACAGCTGCTGACGGAGCGGCAGGAAGAAAAAAACATCCAGGTGAAAGTCGCGGGAGGGCAAAGTTTTCTTGATGCCACTTTTAATGCCTTGCAAATTGATCCCATTGAAGGCTTTCAATTTGTGGATGCCGGCACATTAAGCGCGGATGAGCTTGAGCTCAGACATCACCTGATCATTTGTCAGGTTTACGACCAAATGACTGCATCCGAAGTGAAGCTGACATTAATGGAGAAGCTGCCGGATGATTATGAAGTTGTGATTGTAACGGCAGCCGGAAGCCGCGATGAGGATATTCGGAGAGTGGCTTTATTTGAACTGGACCGTAATGTCGCCATGAATAACTTAACAAGTGTGTATATTCCGCCGATTAAAGAAGAGAAGCTGCTGTACCGGGAGTTCTCCGCGTTTCGGCGCATCATCAGAGAGCTTCGCGGGCCTAACGGCTGTCCGTGGGATAAAAAGCAGACTCATCAGTCATTAAAACAATACATGATTGAAGAGTGTTATGAACTTCTCGAAGCAATTGACGAAGAAGACACAGACCATATGATCGAAGAGCTTGGCGACGTTTTGCTTCAGGTCCTGCTTCACGCGCAAATCGGTGAAGATGATGGTTATTTCACAATAGATGATGTGATTAAAGGGATCAGTGAAAAAATGGTCCGGAGACATCCCCATGTGTTTAAAGATGTTAAGGTTCAGGATGAAAACGATGTTTTGGCAAATTGGGAAGATATTAAAAAAGCCGAAAAACATACATCTGAAGAATCCTTGTTAGACAACGTCCCGAAAACCCTTCCTGCTCTTTCTAAAGCTGCTAAACTTCAGAAAAAAGCGGCAAAAGTCGGTTTTGACTGGGAAGATGTGAGTGATATTTGGGAAAAGGTGAATGAGGAGATGGAGGAATTTTCTTCGGAGGTTTCTGAAGACCCTCATGAACACAATCTCAAGGCCGAATTTGGCGACGTTCTCTTCGCCTTGGTAAATGTAGCCCGCTTCTACAAAATAGAACCGGAGGAAGCATTGGCGATGACAAACGATAAATTCCGGAGACGTTTCTCTTATATTGAGCAAACAGCGAAGGAAAAGGGAATCGAGCTGGCTAATATGTCTCTTGAGGACATGGACAACCTGTGGAATGAAGCAAAAGAAACTGAGAGGAGATCATAATATGAGATTAGATAAATTTTTAAAAGTATCACGGCTGATTAAACGACGTACACTAGCGAAGGAAGTAGCTGATCAAGGCAGAATCTCCATTAACGGAAATCAGGCTAAAGCTAGCTCAGACGTAAAACCTGGAGATGAATTAACGGTCCGCTTCGGCCAAAAGCTTGTAACGGTACAAGTGAATGAGCTCAAAGACACGACGAAAAAAGAAGAAGCCGCAAACATGTATACGGTGCTAAAGGAAGAAAAACTCGGCGAATAGGCTTGTTCTAAAAGAATCCCCCGCCTCATACAATGCAGTAATAATGCTAAAAGTATCGAGGATATGGGGGCTGAATAGATGAATTCATATTATGAACAAAAAGGTTCTTCTTCTGTTCCGGAACAGCACGATGTGACAATGAAAGGCCGGAAACATTTAGATATTTCTGGGGTTAAGCAAGTTGAAAGCTTTGATAACGAAGAATTCCTGCTGGAAACAGTGATGGGGATGCTCTCAGTCAGAGGCGAAAACCTTCAAATGAAAAATCTTGATGTAGAAAAAGGGATTGTTTCGATCAAAGGCAGGGTATTTGATTTAGTGTATTTAGACGAGCAACAAGGGGATAAAGCTAAAGGGTTTTTTAGCAAGTTGTTTAAATGACGCTGACGACACAATTCTATACAATGCTGGCGATGTCCGGTATGGGCCTCTGGCTTGGCGCGTCGCTTGATACGTACAGGCTCTTTGTCATTCGTGCCAGAACAGCCAGATGGCTTTTATTTATTCATGATATTCTTTTCTGGATTTTGCAGGGGCTGCTCTTCTTTTATGTCTTGCTTCATGTAAATGAGGGAGAATTCAGGCTGTACATTTTTTTGGCGGTTCTGCTGGGCGTTGCGACGTATCAAAGCCTTTGCAAACGAATCTATATAAAAATACTGAAATTCGTCATTTATCTTGTTGTTTCTGTTTATCAATTCTTAAAAAAGCTCATTCAGCACGTGTTATTTCGACCTATTGTGTGGACATGCGGAGTCATCATCTGGCTGGTCACGTTTCTTTTTCAGAGAACATACCGCCTGATCGGTTTTCTCATGTTATGTCTATATAAAATAGTCATGGTTCTGTGTTTTCCGATCCGCTTTATCGTTAAACAATGTATGAAACTTCTTCCTGAAAAACTGCGTCTAACTTTCAGACGATATTTTCAAAAAGGTGCAGGATTTCTAAAAAAGAAGCAGAAACTATTGGTAACCATAAGAACGACCATTACACGTTTTTTGAAGAGATGAAAGGAGGACCGTCTGATTTGAATTTTTCCAGGGAACGAACGATAACTGAAATACAAAACGACTATAAAGAAAAAGTAGAGCGGCAAAATCAGCTGAAGAAAAGAAGAAGAAAAGGGCTGTACAGACGGTTGACTGTATTCGGCGCCCTCGTATTTCTGACGGCAATTGTACTGGCAAGCTCTGTATGGAGCCAAACATCTTCCCTTAGTGCAAAAGAAGAAAAGAAAGAACAGCTTGAAAAAGAACTGAAGAATTTAAAGACAAAGCAAACGGATTTAAAAGAAGAAATATCCAAATTAAAAGATGAAGATTACGTCACAGAGCTTGCCAGAAGAGACTTATTCATGTCAGGAGACGGTGAAATAATCTTTAATGTGGAGAAGAAGAACAAGTAGCCTTGTTGACACTTAAATTTTTATTTAGGTATAATTAAGCAAACGATCTTTTTATAAGCCTAAGGAGGAGCACTTTTTTTATGTCGATTGAAGTGGGCAGCAAGTTGCAAGGGAAAATTACAGGTATTACAAATTTTGGAGCATTTGTTGAATTGCCTGGAGGCTCAACCGGTCTCGTTCATATCAGTGAGGTAGCCGATAATTATGTTAAAGACATTAATGATCACTTAAAAGTCGGCGACCAAGTTGAAGTGAAAGTCATCAACGTTGAAAAAGACGGGAAAATTGGTTTATCTATTAAAAAAGCTAAAGACCGTCCGCAAGCCAGACCTAGAAATGATTTCCGTCCGAAAGAATCTTTTGAACAGAAAATGAACAAGTTTTTAAAAGATAGCGAAGATCGCTTGTCATCTTTAAAACGCAATACGGAATCAAAACGTGGAGGGCGCGGAGCAAGAAGAGGATAACTTGCTGCTTTCTATAAATAAATGAAGCATCCGTTCGTCCCAACGGGTGCTTTTTTTATATGCTCTCTCAAGTTAAGAGTCAGAAAATTATAACATTAAAGTTTCTGTTGACGAAAAGGACAAACCTTTGTATTATATAACTTGTGCTTAGAAGCACAAAACAATATGGCGGTGTAGCTCAGCTGGCTAGAGCGTACGGTTCATACCCGTGAGGTCGGGGGTTCGATCCCCTCCGCCGCTACCATATTTGTTAGGCCCGTTGGTCAAGCGGTTAAGACACCGCCCTTTCACGGCGGTAACACGGGTTCGAATCCCGTACGGGTCATACTGAAAAATCGGTTTCTATTACAGAAGCCGATTTTTTTCATTTTTAGACATCTTTCTGGAAATTCTCCGCATAAACGAATTTCAGGGCAGAAACCGTCGAAGACTTCTTTGGTATACTTACCTTCTTTTGACAAAATCCTATCTGTGCTTTCGCTATAATGACAGGCAACGAATATAACAGGTGGGAGATGAGAGAAATGGAAAAAGCAGAAAGAAGAGTGAACGGGCCAATGGCGGGACAAGCTTTTGAAAAACTCCAATCGTTTTTTAACAGGGGAGCGAAGCTGGTGACTCATCATTTGCATTCACTGTTTTTCTATAAAGGATTCATTTATGTCGTCATCGGGTTTTTGCTTGGACGAGCTTTCATATTATCCGAGGTCCTTCCTTTCGCCCTTCCTTTCTTTGGGGCAATGCTTCTGATCAGAAGAGACAAGGCGCTGTATGCAGTGCTGGCTGTGCTTGCAGGTGCAATGACAATTTCTCCGAAGCACTCATTACTCATATTAGCGGCGTTGCTTGCATTCTTCGTGTTTTCTAAAGTAGCATCCTTCATCACAGATGACCGTGTGAAAGCCCTTCCGATTGTCGTGTTCTTCTCCATGTCGGCGGCAAGAGCGGGTTTTGTTTACGCTCAGAATGGAGCGTTTACAACCTATGATTATGTGATGGCTGTTGTAGAAGCGGGGCTGTCCTTTATTTTAACGCTGATTTTCCTCCAAAGCCTTCCGATTTTTACAGTGAAGAAAGTAAAACAATCCTTAAAAATAGAAGAAATCATTTGCTTTATGATTCTGATTGCTTCGGTGCTGACTGGACTTGCAGGCTTGTCCTATCAAGGGATGCAGGCAGAACATATCCTGGCCCGTTATGTTGTATTAAGCTTTTCCTTCATCGGCGGTGCAAGCATCGGCTGTACAGTGGGTGTCGTGACAGGCCTGATTCTCGGCTTAGCCAATATCGGAAATCTCTATCAAATGAGTCTGCTCGCTTTTTCGGGCTTATTAGGCGGTTTGCTGAAAGAAGGAAAAAAAGCGGGTGCGGCAATCGGGCTGATTATTGGATCGCTTCTTATTTCTTTATATGGAGAAGGCTCTGCCGGTCTGATGACAACGCTCTATGAGTCATTGATAGCAGTAGGCCTGTTTCTGCTTACGCCTCAGTCCATCACAAGAAAAGTGGCGAGATATATTCCGGGCACTGTGGAACATCTTCAGGAGCAGCAGCAATACGCGAGAAAAATCAGAGATGTCACTGCTCAAAAGGTGGATCAGTTCTCCAATGTATTTCATGCATTGTCAGAAAGCTTTGCCACCTTTTATCAAGCGTCTGACGAACAAACAGATGACAGCGAGGTCGATCTGTTTTTAAGCAAAATTACGGAGCATTCCTGTCAAACGTGCTACAAGAAAAACAGGTGCTGGGTTCAGAACTTTGATAAAACATATGATTTAATGAAACAAGTTATGCTTGAAACAGAGGAAAAAGAGTATGCTTCAAACCGAAGGCTGAAAAAAGAGTTTCACCAGTATTGCTCTAAATCGCGTCAGGTTGAAGAGTTGATAGAGGATGAACTTGCCTATCATCATGCGCATTTAACCCTTAAGAAAAAAGTGCAGGACAGCAGGCGGCTTGTGGCTGAACAGCTCTTGGGTGTTTCAGAGGTCATGGCAGACTTTTCTCGGGAAATAAAAAGGGAGAGGGAACAGCACTTTATCCAAGAAGAACAAATTATTGAGGCTCTTCAGCATTTTGGAATAGAGATTCAGCAGGTGGAAATTTACAGCCTTGAACAGGGGAACATTGATATTGAAATGACAATCCCATTCAGCGGGCATGGAGAAAGTGAAAAAATCATAGCGCCTATGCTTTCTGACATTTTGGAAGAGCAAGTTCTTGTGAAAGCCGAGCAGCATTCTCCGCATCCAAATGGATACAGCCATGTCGCGTTTGGATCAACAAAATCGTACAGAGTGTCTACGGGTGCGGCTCATGCAGCGAAGGGCGGCGGCCTTGTCTCCGGCGACAGCTACAGCATGATGGAGCTGGGCGCAAGAAAATATGCAGCTGCTATCAGCGACGGCATGGGCAATGGCGCGAGGGCTCACTTTGAAAGCAATGAAACGATTAAACTTCTTGAAAAGATCCTTGAATCAGGAATTGATGAAAAAATAGCAATCAAAACGATCAACAGCATACTGTCTCTGCGGACAACGGATGAAATATATTCCACGCTTGATCTTTCTATTATTGACCTTCAGGATGCGAGCTGTAAGTTTTTAAAGGTTGGATCAACACCGAGCTTTATCAAACGGGGTGAGCAGGTGATGAAAGTCCAAGCGAGCAATCTGCCAATCGGCATTATTAACGAATTCGACGTTGAGGTTGTGAGTGAGCAGCTGAAGGCGGGAGACCTCCTGATCATGATGAGTGACGGTATTTTCGAAGGCCCTAAACACGTGGAAAATCATGATTTATGGATGAAGCGCAAAATGAAAGGGTTAAAAACAGATGATCCGCAGGAAATTGCTGACTTACTCATGGAGGAAGTGATTCGCACAAGGTCAGGCCAAATTGATGATGATATGACGGTTGTTGTCGTCCGAATTGATCACAATACACCAAAGTGGGCGTCTATTCCCGTTCCGGCCATCTTTCAAAGCAAACAAGAAATTTCATAACGCTTCCGTATAAATCAATTTTCTTCTGGCGAAGATGGAACTATATGAATCTGAGAATCATCGTATTCTCCAGGAGGAATGAATGTGAACAACGGACGTTTAAATCAAATTCTGCTGATAACGGATGGCTGCTCAAATCATGGTGAAGACCCGCTTGCTATGGCTGCTTTTGCTAAAGAGCAAGGGATTACAGTAAATGTCATAGGTATAATGGAAGAAAACAAAATTGACCACGAGGCTATGAAAGAAGTCGAAGGGATTGCGCTTGCTGGAGGCGGCGTGCATCAGGTCGTTTACGCATCACAGCTTTCGCAAACGGTTCAAATGGTAACGAAAAAAGCAATGACGCAAACCCTGCAAGGGGTGGTGAATCAAGAACTGAAGCAAATCCTTGGGAAGAATGTGGAAATGGAGGAGCTTTCTCCGGAAAAACGCGGCGAAGTCATGGAAGTGGTAGATGAACTGGGAGAAACGGTGCATCTTCAGGTTTTGGTTCTCGTTGATACAAGCGCAAGTATGGCGCCAAAGCTGCCTACAGTGAAAGAAGCACTGATTGACTTGTCCGTGAGTCTTAACTCCCGAATAGGGAATAACGAATTTGCGATGTGTATATTTCCCGGGAAAAAACAGGAGGTCGAGCTTGTGCTAAATTGGACACCGAAGCTGCAGTCTCTTTCCACACTCTTTGCGAAGCTATCGACAGGCGGCATCACGCCGACAGGTCCGGCGATTCGTGAAGCGACACAGCAATTCGAAAAAATCCGCTCAAGAAGGAGCATGCTGGCAGATGATGAACGACACTTTGACGAGTTTGGCATGTAGCCTCAAGCCGGGAACGAGAGTAAAGGGCAAGTGGAATGGAAATACTTACACACTGCGTAAACAGCTTGGAAAAGGGGCCAATGGAATTGTGTATTTGGCAGAAGCATCAGATGGACATGTTGCCTTAAAGGTAAGTGATGACAGCCTGTCTATTACTTCTGAAGTGAATGTCTTAAAATCTTTTTCAAAGGCCCAGTCCGTAACGATGGGGCCTTCTTTTTTTGACACTGATGATGCCTTTATTCCCAGTGCTAATACAAAGGTTTCATTTTATGCAATGGAATACATAAAAGGCCCGCTGCTTTTACAGTTCGTCAGTGACAAAGGAGCAGAATGGATTCCGGTCTTGATGATTCAGCTGTTAACCAGCTTATCCGTGCTTCATCAGCAAGGGTGGATATTCGGCGACCTTAAGCCGGATAATCTGATTGTCACCGGCCCGCCGGCCAGAATCCGCTGCATAGATGTAGGCGGAACAACCAAGGAGGGCCGAGCGATAAAAGAGTATACCGAGTTTTACGACAGAGGATATTGGGGGTATGGGACAAGAAAAGCAGAGCCCTCTTACGACTTGTTTGCGGTTGCTATGATTATGATCAACTGTGTACATAAAAAGGAATTCAAAAAAACAAGCCAGCCAAAGGAACAGCTGCGTTCTTTAATCGAAGGCAGTCCGGTGCTGCAAAAGTATAAAAAAGTGCTTGTTTCTGCTTTAAATGGCCATTATGATTCCGCTGACGAGATGAAAAGAGAGATGCTCGCAGCAGGGCAAAAGGCAGCGCAAAGAAAACAGGCTGGAAAAACGCCAACTTCGGCGCAATCTATCTCAAGACAAAAACAGAAAAAAATGCGCCAGGGAAAAGTAACACAGACGAGATATGCACCTAAAAAGAAGGGCGCTAAGTCCGGAGGGTTATTCGAAACCGCTCTTATCGTAATCAGTGTTTTGGCGCTTTATTTCGCTTACATTATCTTTTTCCTTATTTGACAGCCGCAATCTGCAATACCCATGCTTCTTCTTTGCTTGGAAGGATTGAAAGTGATAGGATATGAATATCTTTAAAATACCTGCTCATTGTGAGGAGGACATTGTGAACAGTGTCAAAGATTTTTTTATCAAACACAATCTTACGTTAAAAGGGGCGACAATTATTGTAGGCGTTTCCGGCGGTCCGGATTCGATGGCTCTCCTTCACGCGCTTCATGCGTTATACGGCCGTTCAGCCAATGTGATTGCGGCTCACGTAGACCACCGGTTCAGAGGGGCACAATCTGAGGAAGACATGCGTTTTGTCCAAGCATATTGTGAGGCTGAACAGATCAAATGTGAAACGGCTCAAATCAATGTAACTGCGTATGCTGAGAAAAACGGTCTCAACAAGCAGGCAGCTGCCCGTGATTGCCGATATCAGTTTTTTAAGGAAGTGATGTCCAAGCATCAAGCGGATTATCTTGCACTTGCTCATCATGGAGATGATCAGGTTGAAACAATGCTTATGAGACTGGCCAAAGGCACACTTGGAGCTGGACTTGCCGGCATGCAGCCGGTAAGACGGTTTGAAACGGGACAGATGATCAGACCATTTCTAGCCATTACAAAAGAAGAGATTCTTCATTATTGCCATGAAAACGCTTTGAGCTACCGGAACGACGAAAGCAACGCCAAAGATGATTACACTAGAAACAGATTCAGAAAAGCAGTGCTGCCTTTTTTGAAACAGGAATCACCTGATGTGCATAAAAGGTTTCAGAAAGTAAGCGAAGCACTGACTGAAGATGAGCAATTCTTACAGTCATTAACGAAAGAAGAAATGAATAAAGTAATCACAAGCCAGTCTAAAATATCAGTTGAAATCAATTCCTCTCAATTGCTTGCCCTCCCGATGCCTTTACAAAGAAGAGGAGTTCAACTAATATTAAACTATCTTTATGAAAACGTTCCATCATCCTTTTCAGCTCATCATATTCAGCAGTTTTTGGATTGGGCGGATAAGGGCGGTCCTTCAGGAGTACTGGACTTTCCGAAAGGACTGAAGGTGGTCAAATCATATCAGACATGTTTGTTTACATTTGAACAATGGCAGTGCAAAAATGTTCCCTTTGAATATCAACTAAGCGGAGCTGCCGATGAGACGGCAGTGCTCCCAAACGGATTTCTGATAGAGGCAAAGCGTAACGCGGAATCTCTTGAAGGTCATGGGAATTCTGTTTTTATTACAAGTCAAGATAAGGTGAGATTTCCCTTGACGATCCGGACAAGAAAAGCCGGCGATCGGATAAAACTAAAAGGGATGAACGGCTCGAAAAAGGTAAAGGATATATTTATTGATAAGAAATTGCCTCTGCAAGAAAGAGACAACTGGCCGGTTGTGACGGATGCAAGCGGTGAAATTATCTGGATACCGGGCTTGAAAAAATCCATTTTTGAAGATCTTGTGATTCCAAACAGTGACCGCATTGTATTACAATATAGACAGCATGAAAAGTGTAGGGGGCAAGCATAATCATGATGAAACATGATATTGAAACAGTTCTGATCTCAGAGGAAGAGATACAAGAGAAAGTAAAAGAGTTAGGTGCAGACTTAACAAGCGAGTATCAAGATAAATTTCCGTTGGCAATCGGTGTGTTAAAAGGAGCTCTTCCTTTTATGGCGGATCTTATCAAGCATATTGATACATATTTGGAAATGGATTTCATGGATGTATCAAGCTACGGAAAATCTACGGTTTCATCTGGAGAAGTAAAAATCATTAAAGATTTGGATACATCTGTAGAGGGCCGGGACATCTTAATTATTGAAGATATCATCGACAGTGGGTTAACCTTAAGTTATCTAGTAGAGCTCTTCCGATACCGTAAAGCAAAATCAATTAAGATTGTTACCCTTTTGGATAAACCAAGCGGAAGAAAAGCGGACATTAAAGCAGACTTCGTCGGCTTTAAAGTTCCTGACGCGTTTGTAGTGGGTTACGGACTTGATTATGCTGAGCGCTATCGCAATCTGCCTTATATCGGAGTGTTAAAACCGGCAGTTTATGAAAGCTGATCGGCAGCCTGCTTCCGAGATGGTTATTGGTTGTATTGGAATGATTTTCTATGGTACTATTGAACATAGTTGTGCTTACTGTGGGAGGAGGTAAGGAATGAATCGGGTCTTCCGTAATACCATTTTTTATTTACTTATTTTATTAGTAGTAATCGGGGTTGTGAGCTACTTCCAGACCTCAAATCCGAAAACAGAAAATATGTCGTACAGCACGTTCATCAAAAACCTGGATGACGGGAAAGTTGATAGCGTGTCGGTTCAGCCTGTCAGAGGTGTTTATGAGGTAAAAGGACAGCTGAAAAATTACGACAAGGATCAATACTTTTTGACTCATGTTCCTGAAGGAAAGGGAGCAGACCAGATCTTTAATGCTATAAAAAAGACAGATGTAAAGGTTGATCCCGCTCAAGAAACAAGCGGATGGGTGACGTTCCTGACGACCATCATCCCATTTGTCATTATCTTTATTCTGTTCTTCTTCCTGCTCAATCAAGCTCAAGGCGGCGGCAGCCGTGTCATGAACTTTGGTAAGAGTAAGGCGAAGCTATATACAGAGGAAAAGAAACGCGTCAAATTTAAAGACGTTGCAGGGGCAGACGAGGAGAAACAAGAACTTGTGGAAGTTGTTGAATTTCTGAAAGATCCCCGCAAGTTTGCCGAGCTTGGCGCAAGAATCCCTAAAGGTGTGCTTTTAGTCGGACCTCCGGGTACCGGTAAAACACTTCTTGCAAGAGCATCAGCCGGTGAAGCCGGTGTACCATTCTTCAGCATCAGCGGATCTGATTTCGTTGAAATGTTTGTAGGTGTCGGTGCTTCCCGTGTGCGTGACTTGTTCGAAAACGCGAAAAAGAATGCGCCTTGTTTGATCTTCATTGATGAAATTGACGCAGTCGGACGCCAGCGTGGAGCGGGTCTCGGCGGCGGACACGATGAACGTGAACAGACGCTCAACCAATTGCTTGTTGAAATGGACGGATTCAGTGCCAATGAAGGAATTATCATCATTGCCGCAACGAACCGTGCGGACATCTTGGACCCAGCCTTACTTCGTCCGGGACGTTTTGACCGTCAAATCACAGTGGACCGCCCAGATGTAATTGGACGTGAAGCTGTATTGAAAGTCCATGCGAGAAACAAACCGCTGGATGAAACGGTAAACCTGAAATCGATTGCCATGAGAACACCTGGTTTCTCAGGCGCTGACTTAGAAAACCTATTGAATGAAGCTGCTCTTGTGGCGGCTCGTCAAAACAAGAAAAAAATCGATGCTCGCGACATTGATGAAGCTACGGACCGTGTTATTGCCGGACCAGCTAAGAAAAGCCGCGTCATCTCCAAGAAAGAACGCAATATCGTGGCATATCACGAAGGCGGACACACCGTTATCGGACTCGTTTTAGATGAGGCTGATATGGTTCATAAAGTAACGATTGTTCCTCGGGGCCAGGCTGGCGGTTATGCAGTTATGCTTCCAAGAGAAGACCGTTACTTCCAGACAAAGCCGGAGCTGCTTGATAAAATTGTCGGTCTCTTGGGCGGACGTGTTGCTGAAGAAATTATCTTTGGCGAAGTCAGCACAGGAGCGCACAATGACTTCCAGCGTGCGACAAATATTGCAAGACGAATGGTTACAGAATTCGGTATGTCAGAAAAACTGGGACCGCTGCAATTTGGACAGTCTCAGGGTGGCCAGGTATTCTTAGGCCGTGATTTCAACAACGAACAAAACTACAGTGATCAAATTGCCTACGAAATTGATCAGGAAATTCAGCGCATTATCAAAGAGTGTTACGAGCGTGCGAAAACAATCCTGACAGAAAATCGTGACAAGCTTGAATTGATTGCTCAGACGCTTCTGGAAGTTGAAACACTGGATGCTGAACAAATCAAACACCTTGTCGATCACGGAACATTGCCTGAGCGTAAGTTCTCTGATGATGAGAAGAACGATGATGTCAAAGTAAACATTCTGTCAAAAACAGAAGAAGAAAAGAAAGACGATACGAAAGAGTAACGCTTTCTGATAAAAACTGCCGGCTGACGCTGGCAGTTTTTTTTATGTGAATCCCGCCTCTGCTGCCCCTCTTTTCAATCATCCAATTATGGTATCGATTTGTTTACAAATGAGCCGCCGATCGTGTATGGTATTGTAGAATGTTTGTAAAAGTAATGATAGAGAAACTATTCAAAAGTGGTGATAGAGGTTGTTACTTGTTATTGATGTGGGGAACACCAATACTGTACTTGGTGTATATCATGATGGTGAATTAGAATATCACTGGCGTATAGAAACAAGCAGGCATAAAACAGAAGATGAGTTCGGGATGATTCTGCGCTCTTTATTTGATCATTCAGGTCTCATGTTTGAACAAATAGAAGGCATTATTATTTCTTCAGTTGTGCCGCCAATTATGTTTGCGTTAGAGAGAATGTGCACAAAATACTTTCATATCGAACCGCAAATTGTCGGTCCTGGTATGAAAACCGGTTTAAATATAAAGTACGACAATCCGAAAGAAGTAGGCGCTGACAGAATCGTAAATGCTGTTGCGGCCATTCACTTGTACGGCAATCCTTTGATTGTTGTTGATTTCGGTACAGCCACAACGTACTGTTATATCGATGAAAACAAACAATATATGGGCGGAGCGATTGCGCCTGGAATTACAATTTCGACTGAGGCGCTGTACTCGCGTGCGGCGAAGCTTCCGCGTATTGAAATCGCCCGGCCTGACAATATTATCGGAAAAAGCACTGTAAGCGCGATGCAATCAGGAATTTTATTTGGCTATGTCGGCCAAGTGGAAGGAATCGTAAAACGAATGAAATGGCAGGCAAAACAAGAACCGAAAGTCATTGCGACAGGCGGTCTTGCGCCATTAATCGCAAACGAATCAGATTGTATAGACATCGTTGATCCATTCTTAACCCTAAAAGGGCTGGAATTGATTTATGAACGAAACCGCGTGGGAAGTGTATAGGAGGTTTTGCAATGGATTATTTAGTAAAAGCGCTGGCGTATGACGGGAAAGTTCGCGCATATGCTGCAAAAACGACTGATATGGTGAATGAAGGACAGAGACGGCATGATACATGGCCGACAGCATCCGCTGCACTGGGCCGTACAATGACAGCTTCACTAATGCTTGGTTCTATGCTGAAAGGTGATGATAAGCTGACAGTGAAAGTGGAAGGCGGCGGGCCAATCGGCGCGATTGTTGCTGATGCGAATGCTAAAGGGGAAGTCAGGGCATATGTCTCAAACCCGCATGTTCATTTTGACTTGAATGAACACGGCAAGCTGGATGTCAGACGAGCTGTTGGAACAGATGGAACATTAAGTGTTGTAAAAGATTTAGGCCTGCGCGAGTTCTTCACAGGGCAAGTAGAAATCGTTTCCGGAGAACTGGGAGAAGATTTTACGTACTATCTTGTATCATCGGAGCAGGTTCCTTCTTCTGTAGGTGTCGGCGTGCTTGTTAACCCAGACAACACCATTTTGGCGGCAGGAGGTTTCATTCTTCAGCTCCTTCCGGGAACAGATGATGAAACCATCACAAAAATTGAACAGCGTCTATCTGTAGTAGAACCTATTTCTAAACTGATTCAAAAAGGGCTTGCACCGGAAGAAATTTTGGAAGAAGTCTTAGGAGAAAAGCCTGAGATTTTGGAAACCATGCCTGTTAAATTCCATTGCCCTTGTTCAAAAGAGCGTTTTGAAACAGCCGTTTTGGGACTAGGCAAAAAAGAAATTCAAGATATGATAGAAGAAGATGGACAAGCCGAAGCAGTATGCCATTTTTGTAATGAAAAGTACTTATTTACAAAAGAAGAGCTGGAAGAGCTTCGAGACCAAACGACCCGCTAAGCTCTTTAGCGGGTTTTTTGAATTTAAGAAAAGGGGCTGACAGTAAATTTGAAATCAAGAACAATCTGGACAATCATTTGGGGCGCGCTGCTGGTATGCTGTATCGCAGTGGCATATACACTGACGAAATCTCAAGCCAGTGCTTCCCCGTCCGACGAGTCCATTGCTACTATTGGAGGCAAAAGCGTCACAAGAGAAGAATGGCTGAAGGAAATGGAAGATGAATACGGAAAATCAACACTTGAAGATATGATCAATGTCCGAGTGGTAGAGCAGCTTGCCAAAAAGAACAATCTCAAAGTATCTAAAAGCGAAATTGATCGGGAATTTCTGCTGATTAAGGCGGTGAATAATTCATTTTACGAAGACGAGCATACAACTGAAAAAGAGTGGAAAGACCAAATTCGCTATAATATTCTTCTTGAGGAATTATTAACAAAGGATATTGATATTTCAAAGACAGAAATGAAATCATTTTATAATCAAAATAAAGAACTGTATCAGTTTGATGATTCGTATCGTATTCGGCATATTGTTGTAAAGGATGAAGAGGAAGCCAGACAAGTTTTAAAAGAGCTTGAAGGCGGCTCGAGCTTTGAAGCTGTTGCGGCGGAACGGTCCACAGACAGGTATACATCACCATACGGGGGAGATTTAGGGTTTGTCACCGAGGCATCAGACAACATTCCGTCATCATACATTGAAGAAGCAAAGACACTAAAACAAGATGAATGGTCAAACGAACCGATAAAGGTAAACAACGGTTATGCAATTATACAACTGAAAGAAAAGTTAAATGCGAGAACGTTCTCATATGATGAAGTGAAGAATCAGATTAAACGCCAGATCGCAATGGATCAGTTAGGTGATAAAGCAACTGTAAAATCGCTTTGGAAAGAAGCTGACGTGTCTTGGTTCTATGGGGAAAAAAGTACTAAATGATTGACAAAAAATTTTGAAATTGATAGATTATATACATAATACCAATACAAATAGTCGGAAATTGAGGTGTCGAGAATGGTACGTGTAGCAAACTCCATTACTGAATTAATTGGGAATACGCCAATCGTTAAATTAAATCGCCTTGTTGATGAAAACAGTGCGGATGTATATTTGAAGCTTGAATACATGAACCCTGGAAGCAGTGTAAAAGACCGTATCGGTTTAGCGATGATTGAAGCCGCTGAAAAAGAAGGGAAATTAAAAGCTGGCGATACAATCATTGAACCGACAAGCGGAAATACAGGAATCGGGCTGGCAATGGTTGCTGCGGCTAAAGGTTTAAAAGCGATTTTGGTTATGCCTGACACAATGAGCATGGAGCGCCGCAACCTTCTTCGCGCGTATGGTGCTGAGCTTGTGCTGACTCCTGGTGCGGAAGGCATGAAAGGCGCCATTAAGAAAGCGGAGGAGCTTGCTGAAAAACACGGATACTTCGTGCCGCAGCAGTTTAACAACCCATCGAACCCTGAAATCCACCGCCAAACAACAGGTAAAGAAATCGTTGAGCAATTCGGTGATGACCGGCTTGATGCATTTGTAGCCGGAATCGGAACAGGCGGAACGATTACAGGAGCGGGTGAAGTCCTGAAGGAAGCATATCCCTCCGTCAAAATCTACGCTGTTGAACCGTCAGATTCCCCAGTGCTTTCAGGAGGAAAACCAGGCCCTCACAAAATTCAGGGAATCGGAGCTGGCTTTGTGCCCGACATCTTAAACACTGAAGTATACGATGAAATTTTTCCTGTGAAGAATGAAGAAGCATTTGATTATGCACGCAGAGCTGCACGTGAAGAAGGAATTCTCGGAGGCATCTCATCAGGTGCGGCCATTTATGCTGCTATTGAAGTAGCGAAAAAACTAGGAAAGGGCAAAAAAGTATTGGCTATCATTCCGAGTAACGGCGAACGTTATTTGAGTACGCCGCTGTATCAATTTGATTAAAAAGCTCGAAAAAACTCCCGGTGCCCGGGAGTTTTTTTATTTGTGCATCAAATATGCCGTGTCCGCGACGAATCTTATCCTTGGAAGCGAAATTCACTTTTTTCACTCATGATATTGCTTTACAATAAAAAAAGCAGAAAAAGAAAACAGAGGAATGATATAAATGGCACAACGCAGACCGGCAGGCAGAAAAGTACCTTTTCAAAAAGATTCATTCTTGCAACAATATGAGAAACTTTCACAATCCAGAAAACAGCACGTGCTTCTTGAAAGTGCAAGAGGCGGCAGATACAGTATAGCCGGTCTTGATCCAATTGCGGCTGTCAAGGGAAAAGACGGAATTACAACCATTAAGCATGGGGATGAGACACTGTTTAAAGAGGGTGACCCATTACGCGCTTTCCACAGTTGGTTTAAAACGCTGGAAACAGAAACGGATGAAGAACTGCCTGATTTTCAAGGGGGAGCAATCGGCTTTCTTAGCTATGATTACGCACGCTACATTGAAAATTTTAAAATGCTCTCATTAGATGACCTGGAGACACCTGATATCTATTTTCTTGTCTTTGATGATATAGCCGTCTATGACCATGAAGAACAGGCTCTTTGGCTGGTCACTCATGTGAATGATGAGAACGAATCAGCGGACGAAAAGTTGTCCCAGCTCGAACATATGTGGCTGTCTGAGCTTCCCGGTGAGCCGTTACAAGAGATGACATATACAGCTGACGGTTCCTTTGCAGCGCCTTTTACTGAAGAAGGCTTTTCTCAGGCTGTAGAGAAAATCAAGCAATACATTGCCAGCGGAGATGTTTTTCAAGTCAATCTATCGATCAGGCAGTCGCAGTCGCTGTCTGCTCACCCGTATGATATCTACAAAAAGCTGAGAGAAGTGAATCCTTCTCCATATATGGCATATTTAGAAACACCAGATTTCCAAATTATTTGCGGATCTCCTGAACTTCTTGTCAGCAAAAAGGGCAAACTGTTAGAGACAAGACCGATCGCGGGCACTCGTTCCAGAGGGAAAACGGATGAGGAAGACGAAGCGCTCGCAAACGAATTAATCCATAATGAGAAAGAACGCGCTGAGCATGTCATGCTGGTTGATCTAGAACGAAATGATCTGGGCAGAGTTTCCCGTTACGGATCAGTGCGGGTTAATGAATTTATGGCAATTGAAAAATACTCCCACGTCATGCACATTGTGTCTAATGTCCAAGGTGAACTGCAGGATGGATACGACGCTGTAGATATTATTCATGCTGTATTTCCTGGAGGAACGATTACAGGTGCTCCTAAAGTAAGGACAATGGAAATTATAGAAGAACTTGAGCCGACACGCCGTGGGCTTTATACTGGATCTATAGGGTGGTTTGGGTATAATCAGGATCTTCAGTTTAATATCGTGATCCGAACCATTTATGCAGCCGGAGGGCAGGCGTTTATGCAATCCGGAGCAGGAGTTGTGATTGATTCTGTTCCTAAGCATGAATACAGAGAATCAATCAAAAAAGCTTTTGCGATGCAAAAGGCGTTAGAGCTGAGCGAAGCAGAGACAAAAATTAGATGAGGTGAGCAGAGAAATGATTTTAATGATTGATAACTATGATTCTTTCACGTACAACTTAGTACAGTATTTGGGCGAGCTTGGAGAAGAGCTGATTGTAAAACGCAATGACGATATCACAATAGAGCAAATTGAAGAGCTGTCACCGGATTTCTTAATGATTTCACCCGGACCGTGCAGTCCTGATGAAGCTGGAATCAGCCTTGAAGCAATTAAGTACTTCGCAGGCAAAATTCCCGTTTTTGGCGTGTGTCTCGGACATCAGTCTATCGCACAGGTATTTGGCGGAGACGTGGTCAGAGCAGAGCGGCTGATGCACGGAAAAACCTCAGAAATTGAGCATGACGGCAAGACGATCTTTAAAGGTTTGCAAAACCCGCTTGTGGCGACACGATACCACTCACTGATCGTAAAACCTGAGACGCTGCCAAGCTGTTTCACAGTAACCGCACAAACGAAAGAAGGAGAAATCATGGCTATTCGGCACAATGACCTTCCGATAGAAGGCGTTCAATTTCATCCAGAGTCTATTATGACTTCCTTTGGAAAAGAAATGCTCAGAAATTTTATTGAAACGTACCGCAAGGAAGTCATTGCGTGATGATATATGTAAACGGCCGATTTATAGAGGAGAAAGATGCAGTTCTTTCTCCTTTTGACCATGGTTTTTTATATGGGATCGGTGTGTTTGAGACCTTCAGGCTTTATGAAGGCCGGCCGTTCCTGCTTGATTGGCATATAGAACGGCTTGAACGCGCACTTAAGGATCTGCAAATCGAATACACTGTGACAAAACAAGAGATGATTGAAATGCTGGACAAGCTGCTCGGGCTGAATGATATCAAAGACGGCAATGCCCGCGTCAGGCTGAACATATCAGCCGGCATCAGCGATAAAGGCTTCGCTGCTCAAACTTACGATAACCCGACTGTCTTATGTTTTGTTAACCAGCTAAAACCAGAAAGTCTTCCTTTGCAAAAGGAAGGAAAGGTTTTATCGATACGGAGAAACACACCGGAGGGGCCGTTCCGGTTAAAATCACATCACTATTTAAATAATATGTATGCGAAACGGGAGATCGGAAATGATCCGCGGTTTGAAGGGATCTTTTTAACGGAGGATTGCGCTGTAGCAGAGGGCATCATTTCGAATGTTTTCTGGAGAAAAGGCAGCTCTATCTATACACCATCACTTGATACCGGAATTCTTGACGGCGTCACGAGACGTTTTGTCATGGAGAACGCAAAGAAAATAGGGATGGATGTCAAAACAGGCCGCTACCAGCTTGAAGCCCTTTTGACGGCAGATGAAGCATGGATGACCAACTCGGTTCTTGAGATCATTCCGTTTTCTAAAATAGAAGAAGTGAACTATCCGGGCCGAAACGGAGAAATAACTTCCGCTTTACAAACGCTATACCACCAAGAAATAAAGAACATGAATTCATGACAGGGGGGAAGAGAATGGCGCAGCAAACGATAGACCAAACACAAGTAATCCATACCAAACCCAGCGCATTATCATATCGAGAAAAGACGCTGGTGATGGGTATTTTAAACGTAACGCCTGACTCTTTCTCGGATGGCGGAAAATATGACAGCCTGGACAATGCCCTGTTGCATGCGAAAGAGATGATTGATGACGGTGCGCATATCATTGATATCGGAGGCGAGTCGACAAGACCCGGCGCCGAATATGTATCCGAGGACGAAGAAATGTCCAGAGTGATTCCTGTGATTGAGCGGATTACAAAAGAGCTCGCAGTGCCGATCTCTGTAGATACGTACAAGGCTTCTGTCGCAGATGAAGCTGTTAAAGCCGGCGCTTCAATCATCAATGATATTTGGGGAGCAAAGTACGACCCGAAAATGGCTTCTGTTGCAGCTGAACACAATGTTCCGATCGTTCTCATGCATAACCGCAAAGAGAGAAACTACAACGACTTAATACCGGATATGCTGTCGGACTTAATGGAAAGTGTAAAGATAGCTGTTGAAGCAGGTGTAGAGGAAAAGAACATTATCCTCGATCCCGGTATTGGTTTTGCGAAGGACTATCACGATAATCTGGCAGTCATGAACAAACTCGAGGTTTTCAGCGGACTTGGCTATCCGGTTCTTCTTGCAACCTCCCGAAAAAGATTTATCGGCCGTGTCCTGGATCTTCCGCCTGAGGAGCGGGCTGAAGGCACAGGCGCAACCGTGTGTCTAGGCATTCAAAAAGGCTGTGACATTGTGAGAGTCCATGATGTAAAACAAATAGCCAGAATGGCGAAAATGATGGATGCAATGCTGAACAAGGGAGGGATGCATCATGGATAAAGTCTACGTAGAAGGCATGGAGTTTTACGGCTATCACGGTGTGTTAAAAGAGGAGAACAAGCTCGGACAGCGTTTTAAAGTCGATTTAACCGCAGAATTGGACTTAAGCAAAGCGGGACAAACAGACGACCTTGAGCAAACCATTAACTATGCCGAGCTTTATCACGTATGTAAAGACATCGTCGAAGGTGAGCCTGTGAAACTAGTGGAAACACTGGCAGAACGTATTGCGGACACTGTCCTGAAGAAATTTCATCAGGTGCAGCAATGTACTGTAAAAGTGATTAAGCCAGATCCGCCAATTCCCGGCCACTATAAATCAGTAGCAATAGAAATCACGAGAAAAAAATCATGAACAATACAGCTTATATAGCCCTTGGATCTAATATTGGAGATAGAGAAACGTATTTACGGCGAGCGGTGGCGATGCTGCATCAACATGAGGCAGTGACAGTCACAAAAGTGTCTTCTATTTACGAAACAGACCCAGTCGGATACGAAGCTCAAGATGAATTTTTAAATATGGCAGTTGAAATCGAGACGTCGCTGAATCCGTTTCAGCTCCTTGAGCTCACGCAGCATATAGAAAATGAATTGGGCAGGACGAGAGAAGTCAGATGGGGTCCGCGGACGGCAGACCTTGACATTTTACTGTTTAATCGTGAAAATATTGAAACAGAGCAACTAATTGTTCCGCATCCGAGAATGTATGAGCGTTTATTTGTCCTTGCACCGCTTGCGGAAATATGCACGCGGGTTGAAAAAGAGGCAAAAAGCGCCGAAACCGACCAAGAAGGTGTAAGAGTATGGAAGCAGAAATCTGGGGTAGACGAATTCGTGCATTCAGAAAGCTGAAAGGTTATACTCAAGAAGGATTTGCGAAAGCGTTAGGTATATCAGTTTCTATTCTCGGCGAAATTGAACGCGGAAACCGATTGCCGTCAGCTGCCATCATACAAAACGCAGCAGATGTTTTAAATATAAGCGCGGACGAATTAGCACCGCCAGAAAATAATAACAAATGAAAGGAGGGGGAAAATGTTTAAAATCGGTGATATTCAATTAAAAAACCGGGTTGTGCTTGCCCCTATGGCCGGTGTCTGCAACTCAGCATTCAGATTGACTGTAAAGGAATTCGGAGCCGGATTGGTCTGCGCTGAAATGATCAGTGACAAAGCGATTCTTTACAACAATGCCAAAACAATGGGTATGCTTTACATTGATGAACGTGAAAAACCGCTCAGCCTTCAAATCTTCGGAGGAAAAAAGGAAACCCTTGTAGAAGCGGCGAAGTTTGTAGACCAGAACACAACTGCTGATATCATTGATATTAACATGGGATGCCCAGTACCGAAGATTACAAAATGTGATGCGGGAGCAAAATGGCTTCTCGATCCTGATAAGATTTATGAAATGGTTTCTGCAGTAGTGGATGCCGTCGATAAACCAGTCACAGTGAAAATGAGAATGGGCTGGGATGAAGACCACATTTTCGCGGTGAAAAACGCACAGGCTGTCGAGCGTGCGGGCGGAAAAGCAGTTGCGCTTCACGGCCGTACAAGAGTGCAGATGTACGAAGGAACTGCAAACTGGGATATTATCAAAGAAGTAAAACAATCTGTATCGATTCCGGTTATCGGAAACGGCGATGTCAAGACGCCGCAGGATGCTAAGCGTATGCTTGATGAAACAGGAGTAGACGGGGTCATGATCGGCCGTGCCGCATTAGGCAATCCGTGGATGATTTACCGTACGGTTCAATACCTTGAAACAGGTGAATTAAAAGAAGAGCCGCAAGTACGCGAAAAAATGGCGGTATGCAAACTGCATCTTGACCGCCTGATTAACTTAAAAGGTGAAAATGTAGCGGTAAGAGAAATGAGAAAACACGCTGCATGGTATCTGAAAGGCATAAGAGGCAATGCGGAGGTTCGTAATGGAATCAATCATTGCGAGACGAGAGAAGAGCTTGTGCAGCTTTTAGATGCATTTACTGTTGAAGTTGAGGCAAAAGAGCTTCAAGACGCAAAAGTAGGATAACACTCACCTCTATTTGCTGCTCACTGCCAGTTTTACGCTGGCAGTTTTTCTGCTTTTTTCATGAAACAATATCTGTAATGGAGTGATAACAATGAGTCAAGAAGAGCATAATCATGAAGAATTGAACGACCAGCTGCAAGTCAGACGCGACAAAATGAATCAGATGAGAGAAAACGGTATAGATCCATTCGGCGCACGTTTTGAAAGAACTCATCAATCTGAGCAAATTATTGCGGCATATCAAAATCTAACGAAAGAAGAGTTAGAAGAAAAAGCGATTGAAGTGACAATCGCAGGCCGTATGATGACAAAACGCGGCAAAGGAAAAGCCGGCTTCGCGCACCTTCAGGATTTAGAAGGTCAAATTCAAATCTACGTAAGAAAAGACAGTGTCGGTGACGACCAATATGAAATCTTCAAATCTTCCGACCTTGGCGACCTTATCGGCGTAACAGGAAAAGTGTTCAAAACAAATGTAGGCGAACTGTCAGTAAAAGCAACATCATTTGATTTGCTGACAAAAGCGCTTCGTCCGCTGCCGGATAAATACCATGGTTTAAAAGACGTTGAGCAGCGCTACCGTCAACGTTACTTGGATCTTATCGTAAATCCAGACAGCAAACATACGTTCATCACACGCAGCAAGATCATTCAAGCGATGAGAAGATACCTTGATGATCATGGATACTTAGAAGTAGAAACACCAACCATGCACAGCATTCCAGGGGGAGCCTCCGCGCGTCCGTTCATTACCCATCATAATGCTTTAGATATTCCGCTCTACATGCGTATTGCGATTGAACTGCATCTGAAACGCTTGATTGTCGGCGGTTTAGAAAAAGTATATGAAATCGGCCGTGTTTTCCGTAATGAAGGCGTCTCTACACGCCATAACCCTGAATTTACAATGATTGAATTATATGAAGCGTATGCTGACTATAAAGATATCATGAGCTTAACTGAAAACCTTGTCGCTCATATCGCACAAGAGGTGCTTGGCACGACGACAATCCAATACGGGGAAGAGCAAATCGAACTGAAACCTGAGTGGAAAAGAATCCATATGGTTGACGCAGTCAAAGAAGCGACAGGCGTTGACTTCTGGGAAGATGTAACTGTTGAGCAAGCCCGTGAATATGCAAAAGAGCATGGTGTAGAGATTAAAGACTCTATGACAGTGGGCCATATTATAAACGAATTCTTCGAACAAAAAATCGAGGAAACGCTTATCCAGCCAACGTTTATTTATGGACATCCAGTAGAAATTTCTCCTCTTGCTAAGAAAAATCCAGAGGATCCGCGCTTCACAGACCGTTTTGAACTGTTTATCGTAGGCCGTGAGCATGCAAATGCATTCACAGAGTTAAATGATCCTATTGATCAAAGAGAACGCTTTGAAGCTCAATTAAAAGAACGAGAAGAGGGTAATGATGAAGCTCATTTAATGGATGAAGACTTCGTTGAAGCCCTGGAGTATGGCATGCCGCCAACAGGAGGTTTAGGCATCGGGATCGATCGCCTGGTCATGCTGCTTACGAATGCTCCTTCGATCCGAGATGTACTGTTATTCCCGCAAATGAGACAGCGCTAATTTAAAAGAGCGTCAACCTTTCTAATAGAAGGATGACGCTCTTTTATAATTCCTTAGGTTTTTCTTCAAAAAACTATTGCACTATTATTTACAAGGTGGTATATTATTATTCGTTGCCGCTAAACAAGGCGATGACAAAAAAATAACTTCAAAAAAAGTTATTGACTTCAATGAGTCAACGAGTTATAATAATAAAGTCGCTTAAACGAAGAGACAAAATGATCTTTGAAAACTAAACAAGACAAAACGTACCTGTTAATTCAAGTTTTATTATAAATCGCACAGCGATGTGCGT
>NZ_JALNTO010000020.1:0-60105 GCF_023161785.1 Bacillus sp. 2CMS4F | reverse complement strand
TATTAGGCACGCCGCCAGCGTTCGTCCTGAGCCAGGATCAAACTCTCCGATAAAGTAGTTTGACTGACTACGCACATCGCTGTGCGATTTATATTAAAACTTGAATTAACAGGTACGTTTTGTCTTGTTTAGTTTTCAAAGATCATTTATGCCGCTTAACGAAGCAGCTTTATTACTATAACATTCAGCTTCTTTTAAGTCAACACCTTTTTTAAAAGGGTTAATGAAGCTTTTTGTCAGCTGTTCATCAGCGACGAATAATAATATAACACGGATATTATCAAATGGTCAATAACTAATTTAATCTGTTTTAAAGAGACTTTTATCAGTTATATTCGTTTGGCCAGGCACATAAGATGTAACACAAGAATGATGGACAAGATAAGGAGGCATCATCAGTGAATCACTTCTATGTGTGGCACATAAAACGCGTTAAACAATTTATCATTATACTTATCGCCGCATTTGCTGCAGCCAGCTTTTTTTATATCCAAAGAGCTGTCCCGCTCCCTGTATTTTCGACTGATAGCGGACCGAAAGCCATTTATAAAGGAGAAACAGATTCAAAAGACATTGCTCTTACCTTTGATATCAGCTGGGGCGATGAGAAAGCCGAGCCTATTCTTAATACCCTGAAAACCAACGGCATCAAAAACGCGACGTTTTTTCTTTCCGCTTCTTGGGCCGAGCGCCACCCGGACACGGTGGCTCGCATTGTAAAGGACGGCCATCAAATAGGAAGTATGGGTTATGCTTATAAAAACTATGCCAATCTAGAGGATAGTGAAATAAAAAAGGACATTAACCGTGCGCGCACCGCCTTTGAAAAATTAGGAATCAAAGACATACGGCTCCTAAGGCCTCCTACCGGTCAGTTCAATAAAAATGTCCTATCAATCGCAAAGCAGTATAACTATACAGTCGTTCACTATAGTGTGAACTCCCATGACTGGACGAATCCAGGCGTTGAAAAAATCGTCGATAATGTAAACCGTCAAGTTTCAGGAGGAGACATTATTCTTTTACACGCCTCAGACTCAGCTAAACAAACAGAAGAGGCCCTGCCTGAGATTATCCATCATATGAGAGAAAAAGGTTTAAAAAATGTCAACGTGGGAGATCTCATTGCAAACACAGATGCTAAATCAGCCGAAGTAAAATAAATTATTTCGCTGCAAACTTCGGCAGCATCAGCAATTGAAAAGCATTACACGCCATTAACGGAAAGAGCATTAAGTAAAGCCAGTCCTCATCATTTACTCTGAGCGCAGGAAACCATTCCAATGCAGTGATCACAACCATTAAAAATAAAGATGACACAAACGTTTTCTTTGAGGACTGCTTTTGTTTTATATACGCGGTAAGCAAACCGAAGATCAATAAAAATAACGGCAGCCAAGCATAGCCAGCCATTGACTCTCCTCTATCTCCGAAAAATAAAAACCGCACGTACATTAAATCAAAAGCGACAAACAGGATGAAAAACAGCTGCAGTAAATTCCATAAAGATGAAGATCTTAATATTTCGAGTGCAAACCGGTGAACTGTTAAAAACACGAAAAAGCCCATTTGACTGATGACACTGAAAATCATGCCAACACCGATAAACCAAAATAAAACAGAGAAAATCTGGCCCGCTTCAAAATTCAGAAACAGCTCCTTATATCCCCCCCATTTTAAAGCAAAACCCACAACACTTGTGACAACGGCTCCGACAGCTAAAATAGAAAAGAAAAAACGAACTAAGCCACGGCTTTTCATTTCTTTATTCAACCCCTCAAAAATCGCAGATCGCGATATTTTGTTATGTATAATTCCAACCGGATGAATCATATTAAAAGTAAGATAAGTATGTGAAAGGAGCTTAAGCATGTCAAAAGCCAAAACGCTATTGATGGGCTGTTTTTTGATATTATCTGTAACAGCTTGCGCTCCAAAAGACCAAGCAGCGGATATGGATTATGATCAGACCAAAAAAATGGTTGTTGATATATTAAAAACAGATGATGGAAAGAAAGCAATTAAGGAATTATTAAACGATGATGCGATGAATGAAGCACTGGTGATTGATCAGGATGCCATCAAAGGAACAATAGAAAAAACACTCACCTCTAAAAAAGGTGCGGATTTTTGGAAAAACATCTTTGAAGACACTGAATTTGCGGAAAGCTTTGCTAAAACCCTTCAAACAGAGCATGAAAAAGTAATTAAAAAGCTGATGAAGGATCCGGATTACCAGAAAATGCTGATGAGTGTTATGCAGGATCCGGGAATGAATAAAAAATACAGCGAACTGGCAAAAAGCCAAGAATTCCGCAGTTATTTAGAACAAGTAATTACCGAAACACTTTCTAGTCCGCTTTACAAAAAACAGTTCGAAGATGAACTGAAAAAAGCAGCAGCAGAAACCGCTAAAGAAGGTGAGTAAAGGGAAGCCGGGATCAAAAAATCCCGGTTCGCCTTTTTATATTTGCACTTCCATTTTTTCAACGACTTTTTTTGCAATGTCATGATATATTTCACCGATTGGATGGCTTTCGTCATAAACAGACGGAGCAAATTGATCTTTATCCCAATCAGGCTGTTTCAACGGTATTCTGCCGAGCAAAGGCACTTTTAGCTCCTCAGCAAGTTTATCTCCGCCGCCTTTGCCAAAGACATATTCTCTTTCCCCGGTCTTTGCACTTTCATAATAAGCCATGTTCTCTATGACGCCAACGACCTCATGATCTGTTTTAATAGCCATAGACCCCGCTCTGGCCGCAACAAAGGCTGCAGTCGGGTGCGGCGTTGATACGATAATTTCTTTACTGCTCGGAAGCATCGTATGTACATCAAGCGCGACGTCCCCTGTTCCTGGCGGAAGATCGAGAACGATATAGTCTACTTCTCCCCATTCTACTTCGTGGAAAAAGTTGTTGAGCATCTTGCCCAGCATTGGCCCTCTCCAGACGACAGGAGCATTTTCTTCAACGAAGAAGCCCATCGACATGACCTTTACACCGAAGCGTTCAACAGGAAGCAGTTTGTCTCCTTCAATTGTTGGACGCACTGTAATGCCCATCATATCCGGCACACTAAAGCCGTAGATATCCGCGTCAATTAAACCGACCTTTTTCCCAAGCCGAGCCAGAGAAATAGCAAGGTTCACTGACACAGTTGATTTGCCTACTCCGCCTTTTCCGCTCGCTACAGCAAGGAAAACCGGCGGGTTATCCATATTTAACAATGTTTTGTTCTCTGTTGACGGCGCCCGAAATTTCGCAACTGTTTCTTCAGGCAGCTCTTCAAATCGAAGGCCTACCGTCTCAGCGCCTGCCCCTTTTAAGACATTTACGATTTCTTGCTGAACCTGCATTTGTTCTGCTGTTCCGGTTTTTGCAAGAGCCACTTTTACACTGACATGCCGTTTTTCAGGCTTTATTTTTACTTCCTTAACGGCATCCAATTCTCCCAGAGGTCTTTGAAGAAAAGGTTCGCGCATTTCACCGACTAGTTTTCTTACTTCATCTTCTCTTATCATCGAACCTCACCCTTTTGTGTATTCGTTTACAAACATTATTATATCATACATAAACAGCGGGTGTCTTTTGCTTAGAACCATGAGAAAACCCTCCTTTACTCCGGAGGGTCGCCTTTTTCTGTAAAGTATCTCAATATTCCTTTATATATGGAAGATGCCACTTTGTCCTGATATTTCGGTTTCCCCAGCATCTTTGCTTCTCTAGGATTGGATAGAAAACCGACTTCCACAAGCGCACCTGGTTTTGTGACGTTTTGCATTAAGTAAATACCATGAATTCGCTTTGCTTTTCGGGTTGTATTCTCCAGGTTTGTTCTCAACTCATCCTGAATGTATTTTGCAATTTTCTCGTTTTCCTCGTATTTTCCGTAATAAAAGCTTTGGGCTCCGCTCCATTTTTGTGACGGGATCGCATTAAGATGAATGCTAAGGTAGAGCTCAGCCTCTGAATTGTTAATTAAGTTCACTCGCTGTCTTAAGTCTTCCGCTTTTCGTTTACTATAGCCTCTTGTCCCTTCAGGAGCTAGATCGGTGTCACTTTCTCTAGTCATAATCACCAGTGCCCCTTGTTCCTGAAGATAATCCCTGACTCTGAAAGCCACTTCCAGGGTTATATCCTTCTCTAATAGCTTGCCGCCCACTGCCCCTCCATCCGGCCCGCCATGACCTGGATCAAGATAAATAATTTTCCCGCTCAAAGGCAGACTCCACGGATTCCAAGAATCGTTATTGCTGAATTGATACTTGAATAGAAACAGTAATACGATGAAGCCTAGCATAAAACTGAGCCATTTAAGCTTTTTCCTCATCCCTTCCCCTCCCGCTTGTCCGTTATTACATAAGTATGGGACAGGGTCGGGAAATATGATTAACGCATGCGAAGCTTACATTGTTTTTCTCTTTGGACAAACCCTTCTGTCCACCAGTCTTTGATGAATTTTCGCGCAGCTTCATAAACTGTGTTTTTATCAAACGTTGCGTATTGCTCATGTGTCCAATGATAAAGGTATTCAAAAAACTCCATACGAAGCTCTTCTTCTTCCCTTGCAGAGCGGGCACTAACACTTTGCATAGATTCTCCATAATATCCGAAAACCCCAAAACGCCCGCCTAACAAATAGGCTTCTATCGCAAAATCAATACAGCCTTCAGTAATAACGTCCCTTTCATCCTGCAAAAATGGGAATAATGGAGTAAGACAGGCCTTTACAGACTGAATGATTTGTCTAAGTGAGAGTTCTTTGAGCAAGTTTTTTTCTAATTCAAAATCCTTTTGGCGTTTCACATCCATAAAAGACAGTACCTCTGCCATACAAATTCACTCTCCTTTTACCGGTTATTTTGAGGTTTGGGAGGTGAAACCATGCCCGAATTCGGTTGGAAATTCGCCCAAATGAAGGTGTCGATAACTTGAACATATGAAAAAGAGTGTAAAAAAAGCAGCTTTCTGCGAGGTGGGAACTTATGTTCGTTCATGAGAGCAGAGGCAGCACAATAATAAAAGGCAGCTCCCTCTAATAGGTCGCTGCCTTCATACTTTAATGCTTCTTGTTGCAGAATATGTATTAATGTATTGATCCAATACAAAACCGCCTTTATCTTCATAAAAACCAGTGACAATAAAACCGGCGTCGAGCTGTCCCTTAATTTGATCTTCTAAGGAATGCCCGAATTCCAGAGCTTCATTATTTTCAATCAGCTTTTTTACCTTATGTTTTGGAAGATCTTCTGAGTCGGCGTATGGAATAGAGTGCTTTACTTTTAAAACGCCCTGCTCTTCTAATTCAATGTCAAACAGAAAAACAACTGGATTAACAAATCCTGAAATTAAAACGCCATTTCTTTTCAGCACGCGGTTCGCTTCTTTCCAAACCGGCAGGATATCTTCAACAAAAACATTGGCAACTGGATGTACGATGAAATCAAATGATTCATCTTCAAATTGACTGAGATCATCCATACTTCCTTTAACGGTGCGTATGGTCAAGCCGTCGCGATCAGCAACCATTCTGTCCTGCCCCAGCTGCTGTTCTGAGTTATCTAAGACGGTGACATCCGCTCCGGCTGCTGCTAAAACCGGGGCCTGCTGTCCGCCTCCTGAAGCCAAACAAAGCACCTTCAAGCCTTTTACAGGAGGAAACCAATCCTTTGGCACATTTTTCATAGGGGTTAACCTTATATCCCAATTCCCTTTTTTCGCTTGTTCAATGACATGCCGCTCTACAGCAACAGTCCATTCATTGCCTGTCTCTACTTTTTGATCCCAGGCTTTGCTATTATGATCTACTAACGCATTCATGAATCGTTCTCCTTACTTTAGTGTTTAGAGTATAACAAATATTTCTAGATTGATACCGCTTTCCCTTTGCATATTCAGAAAAAAATTCATAAAACCGCAATAAATTGACAAAGGAGCTATGTGATTTTATTGCTAGTGATTATAATATCATTTTTTCAAATCAAATTAATGGAACAGCACTTGATGCCGGTATTACGTTTTTCATTGCCCTATGGCATTTGAACACTTATGTAAGACTCACTTCAGCACTAGACGTTTCTTTCTGCGATGCGAATTTGAACGGTTCCGTGTTTCCTAAAACGAGTTGAAAATCATTCAATTTGTGATAACAAACCCTTTTAGCGATAAATGCGTATGCCATTTGCAAAGGACGTTTGAATGCGCACGCAGAGGCGCACTATTTATCAAGATGCTGATACACCAACCATAGCGTTTGAATTCATCGGTCGTTTACAAAGGCTCAAGATAGATCATTGACGCACTGAATTGAAAGGTGACACATTTTGGACTGGTAGCTGTGAAAAGCTTTAGCTATTCGGAAGCTTGTGAGAAAGACCAGCTTTTAAAGACGGTCGTTTTATAAAACAAAAAACGGATGCCTGTTTAATCGCTTCTGCTTTAGTTCTTAAAAGAAAATAAAAAAAGCCCCCAACCCATGGTTGAGAGCTTTGAAACGTAAAATTAACGTTTTGAGAACTGAGGTGCACGACGAGCGCCTTTAAGACCGTATTTTTTACGTTCTTTCATACGAGCGTCACGAGTCAGAAGACCTGCACGTTTAAGTGTTGCACGGTATTCTGGATCTGCTTCAAGCAAAGCACGAGCGATACCATGACGGATTGCTCCAGCTTGACCAGATAAGCCGCCTCCATGTACGTTTACTAAAACATCATAAGTGCCAGCTGTTTCAGTCAAAGTTAATGGTTGTTTGATATCTTCGATTAGAGCTGGAGATGGGATGTGCTCGCTGATTTCACGATTATTAACGACGATACGACCTTCTCCTGGAACTAAGCGCACACGCGCTACAGAACTTTTACGACGGCCAGTACCGTAATATTGAACCTGTGCCAAATTGGTAACCTCCTTTTTAATTAACCGCGAAGTTCGTAAACTTCAGGTTTTTGTGCTTCATGTGGATGCTCAGAACCACGGTATACGTTCAATTTTTTGAACATTTGACGACCTAGAGAACCTTTTGGAAGCATGCCTTTGATAGCAAGCTCAAGCATTTTCTCAGGGTAGTTTGTACGCATTTCAAGAGCAGTTCTTGATTTTAATCCGCCTGGATGTTGAGTGTGACGGTAGTAGATTTTGTCAGTTAACTTTTTACCAGTTAACTCGATTTTTTCAGCGTTGATGATGATCACATGATCTCCAGTATCAACGTGTGGTGTGTAAGTTGGTTTGTGTTTTCCGCGAAGGATAGCTGCAACTTCTGAAGAAAGACGACCTAAAGTCTTGCCAGCAGCATCAACAACTAACCACTTGCGTTCAATAGTACTTGCGTTAGCCATAGGTGTTGTACGCATTGAATTTCCCTCCTAAATGATCTGTCATTTTCAATAAACTTCGATTACGTTCTATTTCACAACACAATAAGTTCCGGGGCTTATCGTGGGGTTGAAATACATACCATATGATATCTTATAACTTTATGCAGACTCTGTCAAGAAAATATTATACACCTGGTTTAGTTGTCATAGTAAACGTTCCATAAGTACAGTCCGTGTCCCGGTGCTGTGCGCCCTGCTGCTTCGCGGTCCTTCGCTTCCAGCATGGATTTCACATCATCAGGAGAAATTTTTCCAATACCTGCATCCAGCAAAGTACCTGCAATAATTCTGACCATATTATATAGGAAGCCGCTGCCTGTGATCCGCATTTGCAGGCCGTCATTAGTCTCAGTCCAATCGAGTTCGTAAATCGTTCTCACTTTGTCCTTCACTTCCGTTTTAGCCGCACAAAAGCTTGTAAAATCATGTGTTCCTAAAAGATGCTTTGCCGCTTCTCTCATGTTCTGCACATTGAGGCGATATGAAAAATGGTAAGCGTAATGCCGTTTAAATACGTCCGGGTGTTTCTCCGTGTATACAAAGTAGCGATATTCCTTTTTAACTGCGCTAAATCGTGCATGGAACCCATCATCCGCAATTTCTGCCGTTTTGACTGCAATATCGTCCGGAAGCAGTGCATTTAAAGCATATGGCCATCTCTCAGCCGGAATAGAGAGCGGTGTATCAAAATGAATCACCTGTCCGGCTGCATGAACCCCGCTGTCCGTCCTTCCAGAGGAAACGACCGGGATTCTGTCTTGTGACTTATGCAGGACAGCCAGCGCCTTCTCCAGCTCATCCTGAACCGTTCTTTTACCCGGCTGTACTTGATATCCTTTAAACAAATGTCCGTCATAAGAAATCGTGCATTTCAGTCTCATAAAGCACCTCTAAGCCCTTAAGAAAAATAAGAGAGCAGCCAATATGAACAAGCTGACGATGACAGAAGTATCCTTTGCTGTCCATACAAGCTTTCTGTATTTAGTGCGTCCCTCTCCGCCTTGATAGCCTCTTGCTTCCATTGCAACCGCAAGCTCTTCAGCACGCTTAAACGCACTGACAAAGAGTGGGACTAGCAGCGGTACAATTGCCTTCACTCTGTCTTTAAGCGGTCCGCTTGTAAAATCAACGCCTCTCGCCATCTGAGCCTTCATAATCTTATCTGTCTCCTCCATCAAGGTTGGGATAAACCGTAAAGAGATCGACATCATAAGAGCCAGCTCATGAACAGGAAGCTTCAATTTTTTAAATGGGTTGAGCAGCTGTTCCATCCCATCGGTAATTTCAATAGGTGTTGTTGTCAGCGTTAATAGAGTTGTCATTAAAATCAGATAGACGAACCTAAGGGAAATGAAGATCCCTTGTACTAAACCACCCTCATAGATCTTGAAAAAGCCAAGTTCAAAAATGACCGGTCCTTCATGTGTCATGATAATATGAAGCAGGAACGTAAAAAGAACAATCCAGATGATCGGCTTTAGACCTTTCATCAAAAAGGAAAAAGGAACTCTTGTTAAGGAAACAACGCCTGCTGTAAATAAACCAAGCACCGCATATGTCTGCACATTATTGGCCAGGAAAACGATACAGACAAACAAAAAGATCGTAACCAATTTTGTTCTTGGGTCAAGCCGGTGCACAAGTGAAGAACCCGGCACATACTTGCCGATAATCATGCTGTCCATCATAAGGTTTTTCCCCCCTGAAAAAGAGCACGGATTTCAGCAGCGGCATCTTCTATTGTGAGCAGAGGTTCTTTAAATTTGACACCAAGTGCGGCTTCCAGCTGTCTTTGGAATTTAATCGTTTCCGGAAGATCCAGCCCCCAGCCGGCCATTTCTTCCCCTTTAGAGAACAAGTCTCTCGGACTGCCTGATGCCTGGATAGTTCCTTTATGCATCACGATCATTTCATCAGCATAGGCAGCCGCATCTTCCATGCTGTGGGTAACAAGAATTGTCGTCAGGTTTCCCCGTTGGTGGAGCTCATAAAACATGTCCATGATCTCTTTTCGCCCTCTTGGATCCAGCCCTGCTGTCGGCTCATCGAGAACAAGCACTTCAGGATCCATCGCAAGCACCCCGGCAATTGCAACCCTGCGCATTTGTCCTCCGCTTAATTCAAAAGGTGATCTGTCCAGAAGCTCTTCAGATAAACCTACAAGCTTCAGCATCTCTCTCGCTTTTTGTTCAGCGTCTTCCTTTTTCACACCAAAGTTCATCGGTCCAAATGAAATATCTTTGAGAACTGTTTCTTCGAATAATTGATGTTCGGGGAATTGGAAAACGATTCCGACTTTTTTTCGGAGGGATTTAAGCTCTTTATTCTTTTTTCCTGCCTGTATAACGGTACTGCCTAATGAAATATGCCCCTTTGTAGGCTTCAGGAGACCATTCAGGTGCTGAAGAAGAGTGGATTTACCGGAGCCTGTATGCCCTATTACGGCCACATAGCTGCCTTCCTTAATCGATGCATTGATATCATACAGGGCAAGGCGCTCAAACGGCGTCTTTATCTGATAGCGATGCTCTACATCTTTGATTGTAATGTCCATAGCTCGTTCACCAGCCCTTCCTGAGTCAAATGATTTTCTTCCAAAGCCAGTCCATTTTCTCTTAAGAGCTGGCTGAGCTGGAATGAGAAGGGTAAATCAAGCCCGATTCGAACAAGTTCCTTATTCAATTTAAAAATTTCTTCAGGCGTACCCTCGGCATATTTCTTACCGCCATTCATGACAATGATTCTGTCAGCTTTTGCTGCCTCATTCAGATCATGTGTAATCGAGATGACAGTTGCCATGCCTTGCTCTTTTAAATGTCTTACCGTTTCAAGCACTTCTTCTCGCCCGATCGGGTCAAGCATGGATGTTGCTTCATCTAAGATAATAATATCAGGACGTGCGGCAATAATCCCTGCTATCGCAACTCTCTGCTTTTGGCCTCCGGAGAGATGGTGCGGCTCTTGATCAAGAAAATCCTGCATGTTGACCTGTTTGACAGCCCAATCTACTCTCTCAATCATTTCTTCCCGCGGTACACCATTGTTTTCTAAACCAAAAGCCACATCATCGCGAACTGTTGTTCCGACAAATTGGTTATCCGGATTTTGAAAGACCATTCCAATCTTCTTACGCACTTCCCACACTGACTCCTCTGTCAGTTGAATTCCAGCAACCTTTATGTCGCCTGATTCAGGAAGGATTAAACCATTCAATGCCCGGGCCAGTGTTGATTTCCCTGAACCGTTATGACCTACAATTGCAAGCCATTCACCCTCATACACCTGCAGGGAGACGCCATCTAGTGCTCGTCTTTCTGCGTCTTTCCGATATCGAAAAACGATATCCTCTACCGATATCAACTGATTTTGATTCACGGACAACCGGCCTCCTCTCAGCTCATACTCTGCTTGTCTCTCTATTGAAAAAGTTGCAGTATCTAAAAAAAGGGCATAGATCCAGTTAGAAACTGTCCCGCCCTTCTTTAGATACACAAAAATATGTGATTAAACCAATTCGATAATTGCCATTGGTGCTCCGTCACCACGGCGAGGACCAAGCTTCATAATACGTGTGTATCCACCTTGGCGCTCCTCGTAACGAGTTGCAATGTCAGAGAATAATTTTTGAAGTGCATCTTGGTTATTTTCTTCGTTAGCAACCTCGTTGCGGATGTATGCAGCAGCTTGACGGCGAGCGTGAAGATCACCGCGTTTGCCAAGCGTGATCATTTTTTCAACTACAGAGCGAAGTTCTTTCGCACGTGTTTCAGTTGTTTCGATTCTTTCGTTGATGATCAAATCAGTTGTAAGATCACGAAGCATAGCTTTACGCTGTGCACTCGTACGTCCTAGTTTTCTGTATGACATGTGATGTCCCCTCCTTTATTGGAATGCTTTTTCTGAATTATAAACACACGAAAATCCTAGTTCACAAGGGAAACTAGTCAATCGTCTTTGCGAAGTCCGAGTCCAAGTTCTTCTAGTTTCGCTTTCACTTCTTCAAGTGATTTACGTCCTAGATTACGAACTTTCATCATATCTTCTTCCGTCTTGTTCGCAAGCTCTTGAACCGTGTTGATACCCGCACGCTTTAAGCAGTTGTAAGAACGAACAGAAAGATCCAATTCTTCAATCGTCATTTCAAGAACTTTCTCTTTTTGATCTTCTTCTTTTTCAACCATGATTTCAGCATGCTGAGCTTCGTCAGTTAAACCAACGAATATATTAAGGTGTTCAGTTAAAATCTTTGAACCAAGCGCAATCGCTTCTTTAGGTCCAGTGCTTCCATCAGTCCAAACATCAAGTGTAAGTTTGTCATAGTTTGCAACCTGGCCTACACGAGTGTTCTCTACTTGATAAGATACACGAGAAACTGGCGTATAGATTGAATCGATCGGAATCACGCCGATAGGCTGATCGTCTCTTTTGTTTGCGTCAGCAGGCGTATACCCACGTCCTCTTTGAGCAGTAAGGCGAACTCGGAAACTCGCATTCTCACCAAGAGTCGCGATATGAAGATCAGGATTTAAGATCTCTACATCACTATCGTGTGTAATATCAGCTGCTGTTACAGTTCCATCACCCTGTACATCAATTTCTAGCGTCTTCTCTTCATCAGAGTAGATTTTCAATGCAAGCTTTTTAATGTTTAAGATAATCGTTGTAACATCTTCCACAACGCCTTCAATTGTCGAGAATTCGTGCAGTACACCATCTATCTGGATTGATGTTACAGCGGCACCAGGGAGTGAGGATAAGAGGATACGACGTAAGGAGTTACCCAGAGTTGTACCATATCCACGCTCAAGTGGCTCTACGACAAACTTACCAAATTTGGCATCGTCGCTGATTTCAACCGTTTCGATTTTTGGTTTTTCAATCTCGATCATTACTTAAAACCCTCCTTCAAAACGTCGAAACCTCGAATAGAATCATATGAGATTCCATCCGAAATTCCCCATTGTTTAGTCCCGTATGTGCTCAGGCAACGAGTCGGTGCATTCGTTTAATAAATAACTGTATCATAACCCATTATTGACAGGGACACAAAATCTATACAAACAAATTACACGCGGCGACGTTTTGGTGGACGGCATCCGTTATGAGGAACAGGAGTTACGTCTCTGATAGCAGTGACTTCTAATCCAGCAGCTTGAAGCGCACGGATAGCAGCTTCACGACCTGAACCAGGGCCTTTTACAGTAACCTCAAGAGTTTTAAGTCCATGTTCGATTGAACCTTTAGCAGCTGTTTCTGCAGCCATTTGTGCAGCAAAAGGAGTAGATTTACGAGAACCTCTGAATCCTAGAGCTCCGGCACTAGACCAAGAAAGAGCATTACCATGAGTGTCAGTGATCGTAACGATCGTGTTATTGAAAGTTGAACGAATATGAGCAATTCCAGACTCAATATTCTTTTTCACGCGACGTTTACGCGTGTTAGATTTACGAGCAGCAGCCATTGTTTAGGTACCTCCCTTACTTATTTTTTCTTGTTAGCTACAGTACGACGCGGACCTTTACGAGTACGCGCATTGTTTTTAGAGTTTTGTCCGCGAACAGGCAAACCTCTGCGATGACGGATTCCGCGGTAGCTTCCGATTTCGATCAGACGCTTAATGTTAAGAGAAACTTCACGGCGAAGGTCACCTTCTACTTTCAGTTTGTCAATAACATCACGGATTTTACCAAGTTCTTCTTCAGTAAGATCACGCACACGAGTATCTTCTGAAACACCAGCCTCTTTCAAGACTTGCTGAGCCGTTGTGCGGCCAATTCCGAAGACATATGTTAAAGAAATAACAACACGTTTGTCACGTGGGATATCTACACCAGCAATACGAGCCATTCTCTGGGCACCTCCTTATAAATTATCCTTGTTTTTGTTTATGCTTTGGATTTTCACAGATCACCATTACTTTTCCTTTTCTGCGAATAACTTTACATTTTTCGCAGATTGGTTTAACTGATGGTCTCACTTTCATGTGTTTCCAACCTCCTTCAGTTTCCGGAGTGCTTTATTTGTAACGGTACGTAATCCTGCCACGAGTTAAGTCATATGGAGATAATTCTACCGTAACTTTGTCTCCAGGTAAAATGCGAATGAAGTGCATGCGGATTTTACCAGATACGTGAGCCAAAACAGTGTGTCCATTTTCGAGTTCAACTTTGAACATCGCGTTTGGCAATGTTTCGACTATCGTACCTTCCACTTCAATTACATCGTCTTTCGCCATTCAAGTGTTCTCCCTTCTTCAAATCAGTAACTTGCTTTCTGACAAATTTCAAAAGAGAAAATCTCAGTTTTCCGTTTGTCACACGCCCTGTTTCGTTTATACTGTTCTGAACTTCCGGAGATACGCAATCATAAAGGGTTAAATGATTGATATTCTATTTCTTAGGAGAATGAAATGTACGCTTTTCTCCGTCTGCTATTAGTACATGATGATTACAATTCCACCGACAACGGCAAGATGAATTCGCTCCTGCCAATGTTAAACCGAACTTTCTGCCCTATCAAGCCGGAAAAACATCTGCCTTCGGAATGATGTCATCATCTAGACTTTTGTCAGTATATCAAAACCCGTTTCCGTAATCGCAATTGTATGTTCAAAATGAGCACACTTTTTCCCATCTACCGTTACAACCGTCCAGTTATCAGCCAAAGTTTTCACATAGCGGCTGCCAGCGTTCACCATAGGTTCAATAGCGAGAACCATGCCAGGTTTAAGCCGTGGTCCTTTGTTGGGCGGACCGTAATGAGGAATTTGCGGGTCCTCATGCAAGTCTTGACCAACACCATGTCCGACATACTCCCTAACAACTGAAAACTGCTCATTTTCGACATACGTTTGTATTGCGTGGGAAATATTCGACAAACGTTCACCTGGTTTTGCTTCCTGCAAGCCTTTATATAAAGATTCCTCTGTCACTTCCAGAAGTTTTTTATCATCATCACTGATGTTTCCTACCGGATATGTCCATGCAGAGTCACCATGATAACCATTTAATTTAGCACCGATATCAATACTAATGATGTCACCGTCACGCAGCACCCTGCTGCCAGGAATGCCGTGAACGAGCTCTTCATTCACTGATACGCAAATGCTCCCGCGAAACCCATTATACCCCTTAAAAGATGGGATTGCACCCTGCTTCTTAATAAAACGTTCGGCAATTTGATCCAATTCTTTTGTCGAGATTCCTGGTTTAATGTGCTTTTTTAACTCTTCGTGAGTCAAAGCCACGATTCGCCCTGCTTCCCGCATGATACCAAGTTCACGTGGGGTTTTACAGATAATCATTTATTTAATCCTCCAAGAAGATCCTTCACATCTGCATAAACATCTTGAATGTCCTGCTGGCCATTCACGTTTACAAGATAACCTTTCTCAGAATAGAAATCGAGTAAAGGCTGAGTCTGCTTCATGTTTACCTCAAGCCGTTTAGAGACTGTTTCCTCATTATCATCTGCCCGTTGATAGAGTTCGCCTCCGTCTTTATCACAAACACCCGGCGTTTTCGGCGGATTAAAGACTAAATGATAGGTTGTGCCGCAAACACTGCAAATTCTGCGTCCAGTCAGACGTTCCATTAAAGAATCTTTATCAACTTTAATGTTAATGACATAATCAATCGGCTTGCCGTATTCTTCAAGAATTTCTTCAAGAGCTTCGGCTTGAGCGACTGTTCGCGGAAATCCGTCCAGAAGAAAACCTCTTTCACAATCATCTTTGCCAAGTCTTTCTTTGACAATTCCAATTGTGACTTCATCAGGTACGAGCTCACCCTTATCAATATAAGATTTTGCTTCGAGTCCGAGTGATGTTTCCTCTTTCATAGCAGCACGGAACATATCTCCTGTTGAGATGTGAGGTATTCCATAATCCTCAACAATTCGTTCGCCCTGTGTACCTTTACCGGCACCAGGAAGCCCCATTAAGACTAAGTTCATTCGGATTTCCCCCGTCCTCTCTTAATTAAGAGGGAATGGATAAATCCATTTCCTCTAGTTTTTCATAAATCCACGGTAGTTTCGTTTCACCAACTGGCTTTCTAGTTGTTTCATTGTCTCCAAGGCTACCCCGACAACAATTAACAAAGATGTTCCGCCAATTTGTGCACTTTGAGGCAATCCAGCGAATTGAATGAAAAAGATAGGAAGAATGGAAATCACGGCTAAGAATAAAGCACCCACAAACGTAAGTCGATACAAAATGCTCGTAATTCTATCTTGAGTCATTTTCCCTGGACGAACCCCCGGGATATAGCCACCCTGTTTTTTAAGGTTATCAGCCATTTGTTCAGGATTAACCTGGACAAAAGCATAAAAGTACGTAAAGGCAATAATTAACGCAACATATATAGTCATCCCCACCGGATGAGTATTGTCAAAGTTGGCTTGAATCCACTTTGTCACATCGTTTGTTCCAAAGAATGACGCGATCGTACGCGGTGTTATTAAAAACGCAACCGCAAAGATTACTGGAATAACACCGGCAGGATTCACTTTCAATGGAAGGTGAGTAGACTGACCTCCGCCAGCAGGTGAACGACCTGTGCCTTTAGCATATTGAATCGCAATTTTCCGTACAGCTTGCTGAATGAAAATAACTCCAACAATAACTGCTAAAATCGCAATCACAAGAAGAGCGACTTTCACAATATGAATAAACAGCTGATCGTTGCTGCCGACAAATTGAGTCTCATATATTTGTCCAACCGTTTTCGGAATACTAGACACAATCCCCGCGAAGATAATGATCGATATTCCGTTGCCTACTCCATGAGATGTGATTTGTTCTCCAAGCCACATTAAAAAGGCAGTTCCGCCAGTAAGTACTAAAGCGATGATCAGATATGTGGATACGCCGGATTTTTCAATCAGCAATCCGTTAGCCAAATTGTTAAATCCGTATGACATACCCAACGCTTGGATAAATCCAAGGACAATCGTAAAGTATCTTGTGAACTGAGCCAATTTACGGCGGCCGACTTCACCCTGCTTAGACCACTCAGTAAACTTCGGCACAACATCCATCTGAAGCAGCTGGATGATGATTGAAGCTGTGATGTAAGGAGTAATCCCCATTGCGAAAATAGAGAATTGGTAAAGCGCACCGCCGCCAAATGTATTAAGAAGATCAAATACTCCCATTTGAGACTGTGCCTGTAACACATCAGCGTTAACATACGGCACAGGAATAAACGCACCTATGCGAAAGACGATAAGCATGAGTAAAGTGAATATGATCTTATTCCGGATATCACTCACACGCATAAAGTTGGAGATTGTTTTAAACAAGTTAGATCACCTCAGCTGTACCGCCAGCAGCTTCAACAGCTTCTTTCGCAGAAGCAGAGAATTTATTGGCTTTTACAGTTAATTTTTTCTCTAATTTACCGTTGCCAAGAATCTTTACTCCTGCATTAAGTTTGCTTATAACACCAGTCTCAAGAAGAAGTTCAGGAGTGACTTCCGTTCCTTCTGCAAAACCGTTCAATTTGTCTAGGTTGACTACAGCGTATTCCTTACGGTTAATGTTAGTAAAACCGCGTTTAGGAAGACGTTGGAATAAAGGCATTTGTCCCCCCTCGAACCCTGGGCGTACACCGCCGCCAGAACGAGCGTTTTGACCTTTGTGACCTTTACCAGCTGTTTTACCGTTGCCAGAACCAATACCACGACCTACGCGATTACGCGTTTTGCGTGAACCTTCTGAAGGTTTTAATTCATGAAGTTTCATTAGGACACCTCCTTATCCGATCAATTATTTTTATTGTTCTTTAACAGAAACTAAATGAGATACTTTATTAATCATACCACGAATCGCAGCGTTGTCTTCATGAACAACAGTTTGGTTTGTTTTCTTTAAACCAAGTGTTCTCACAGTAACGCGTTGATCTTCCGGGCGACCGATTACACTTCGTTTGAGGGTAATTTCTAATTTAGCCATTAATATTCCCTCCTTATCCTAACAGTTCTTCTACAGATTTTCCACGAAGCTTCGCAACCTCTTCAGCACGCTTAAGTTCACTTAAGCCTTGAAGTGTTGCACGAATCATGTTGATCGGTGTGTTAGAACCTAAAGACTTAGAAAGGATGTCAGCTACACCAGCAAGCTCAAGTACCGCACGTACAGGGCCTCCAGCAATAACTCCAGTACCTTCAGAAGCAGGTTTTAACAAGATGTTACCTGCACCGAAACGTCCGATGATTTCATGTGGAATTGTAGTTCCAACCATTGGTACTTCAATTAAATTCTTTTTCGCATCTTCAACAGCTTTGCGGATCGCTTCTGGTACTTCTTGTGCTTTACCAGTACCGAATCCTACGTGTCCGTTTTTGTCACCGACAACGACTAGAGCTGCGAAGCGGAAACGACGACCACCTTTAACAACTTTCGCTACGCGGTTAACCGTAACTAAGCGTTCTTCTAACTCTAATTTGCTTGGGTCAATACGACGCATAATCATGTGTCCCTCCTTCTTTTATTAAAATTTAAGTCCAGCTTCACGAGCGGCATCAGCCAAAGCTTTTACACGTCCATGGTATAAGTATCCGCCACGGTCAAATACTACGTCAGAAACGCCTTTTTCAGCAGCGCGTTTTGCAACTAATTCTCCAACTTTAGCAGCAGCTGAAGTATCTCCAGTGCTTTCAACGTTCAAGTCTTTATCGAGAGTAGATGCACTAGCAAGTGTTACACCATTTACATCATCGATGATTTGAGCGTAAATGTGCTTGTTTGAACGGAAAACGTTAAGACGCGGTCTTTCAGCAGTACCAGAAAGTTTAGCGCGAACACGAGCGTGTCTTTTAAGACGAGCAGCATTTTTGCTAGTTTTCGTAATCATCTAGGTCACTCCTTTCTTCACTTTAAGCGATCTTACTTAGCAGATTTACCTTCTTTACGGCGAACAACTTCACCTTCGTAGCGGATTCCTTTGCCTTTGTAAGGCTCTGGAGAACGGACAGCGCGAATGTTAGCAGCAATAGCTCCTACACGTTCTTTGTCTGTACCTTTAACGACTACTTTAGTTTGAGAAGGAACTTCGATATCGATGCCTTCTTCAGGGACGATCTCAACAGGGTGAGAGTATCCAACGTTTAAAACAAGTTTATTTCCGGATTTAGACGCACGGTAACCGACACCGACTAATTCCAAACCTCTTTCAAATCCTTTAGATACGCCTTCCACCATGTTGCCAAGCAGACTGCGAGTCGTACCATGCAGGGCACGGTGCTCTTTTTGATCAGAAGGACGAGCGACTGTAAGCACATTGTCCTCTATTTTAATCTCCATATCAGGGTGAAACGTACGAGTTAATTCTCCTTTTGGTCCTTTCACAGCTACAGTATTGTTATCGTTTAACGTTACTGTAACATCAGAAGGAATCTCAAGTAACTTCTTACCTACACGAGACATACCAAACACCTCCATTCATGTTAAACTTTTTACCAAACGTATGCTAATACTTCTCCACCAGCTTGTTTTGCACGGGCTTCTTTGTCCGTTAAAACGCCATGTGATGTAGAAAGAATTGCGATTCCTAGACCGTTAAGTACACGCGGTACTTCATTAGATTTAGCATAAACACGCAAACCAGGTTTGCTGATTCTTTTAAGACCAGTGATTACGCGCTCGTTATTTTGTCCGTATTTCAAGAAAACGCGGATGATACCTTGTTTACTGTCTTCTACGAACTCAACGTCACGAATGAAACCTTCACGCTTTAAAATTTCAGCAATTTCTCTTTTCAATTTAGAAGCAGGAATTTCAAGCTTCTCATGACGTACCATGTTTGCATTACGAATACGAGTCAGCATATCTGCAATTGGATCTGTCATAACCATTATATAATTACCTCCTTCCCTTTCTTGGGGATTACCAGCTGGCTTTTTTCACGCCAGGAATTTGTCCTTTATATGCAAGCTCACGGAAACAAATACGGCAAAGTTTAAATTTACGAATGACTGAATGCGGACGTCCGCAGCGTTCACAGCGAGTGTACTCTTGTACTTTAAACTTTGGTGTACGTTGTTGTTTCGCAATCATTGACTTCTTAGCCACGATTTCGCCTCCCTTTCATTGATTATTTCTGGAACGGCATACCTACTTGAGTTAATAGCTCACGAGCCTCTTCATCAGAATTAGCAGTCGTTACAATAACGATGTCCATTCCGCGAACCTTTGTTACTTTATCGTAGTCAATTTCAGGGAAGATTAACTGTTCTTTGATACCAAGTGTGTAGTTACCGCGACCGTCGAAAGATTTTTTAGAAACCCCGCGGAAGTCACGTACACGCGGTAAAGATACAGAAATAAGTTTATCAAGGAAATCATACATGCGCTCTCCGCGAAGAGTTACTTTCGCACCGATAGGCATTCCTTCACGAAGACGGAATCCAGCAATTGATTTCTTCGCACGAGTAACGACAGGTTTTTGACCTGCGATAAACGTTAATTCTTCAACAGCACTGTCGATTGCTTTTGCGTTTTGAACAGCGTCACCAACACCCATGTTGATTACGATTTTTTCAATTTTAGGCACTTGCATAACTGAGTCATAGTTGAACTTAGTCATTAAAGCAGGTGCAATTTCTTTATTGTACTTTTCTTTAAGGCGGTTCATGAGATAGACCTCCCTTCCTTTAATACTATTTATCTAGAACTTGCCCAGATTTTTTTGCTACACGAACTTTTTTGCCATCTTCCACTTTGTATCCTACGCGAGTCACTTCACCTGTTTTAGGATCGAGCGGCATAACGTTTGATACATGAATTGGCGCCTCTTGATTAGAAATACCGCCTTGAGGGTTAGCTTGAGTTGGTTTAGAGTGTTTCTTTACCATGTTAACACCTTCAACTAAAACGCGGTCCTTTTTAGGGAAAGCAGCAAGGATTGTTCCTTGTTTGCCTTTATCTTTACCAGAGATAACCATAACTTTATCGCCTTTTTTTACATGCATCCTGATCGCACCTCCTTGAATAAGGCATTTATTTCATTAGATAACTTCTGGAGCTAGAGAAACAATTTTCATAAAGTTGTTTTCACGCAATTCACGAGCAACTGGTCCGAAGATACGAGTTCCACGCGGGCTCTTGTCGTCACGGATGATAACACATGCATTCTCATCGAAGCTGATGTATGAACCGTCACTTCTGCGCGCTCCGCTTTTAGTGCGAACGATAACAGCTTTTACGACTTCACCTTTTTTGACAACGCCTCCTGGTGTTGCTTGTTTAACCGTGCAAACAATTACATCACCAATGTTAGCTGTTTTACGACCAGAACCACCAAGAACTTTAATAGTAAGTACTTCACGTGCGCCAGAGTTGTCAGCTACTTTTAAACGAGTCTCTTGTTGAATCATTATTTGTTACCTCCCTTCGGAAAAAAGAATTCCGAACTTTATTAGATAATAACAGCTTCTTCGACAACTTCAACTAGACGGAAACGCTTAGTTGCAGACAATGGACGAGTTTCCATGATCTTTACGATGTCACCGATTTTCGCTTGATTATTTTCATCATGTGCTTTGAATTTCTTTGAGTATTTTACGCGTTTACCGTAAAGTGAATGTTTCTTGTATGTTTCAACAACAACAGTGATGGTTTTATCCATTTTGTCAGAAACAACACGGCCTTGGTAAACTTTGCGTTGGTTACGTTCGCTCATGCTCACGACCTCCCCTCAGTGATTATTTATTAGCAGCAATTTCTCTTTCACGAATCACAGTTTTCATGCGCGCGATAGCTTTGCGCACTTCACGAATGCGAGCAGTATTTTCAAGTTGTCCTGTCGCTAATTGAAAGCGAAGATTGAAAAGTTCTTCTTTAAGAGACTTTACTTTTTGTTCAATTTCAGCAGTGGTAAGGTCACGAATTTCATTAGCTTTCATTTGATTCACCACCAATTTCTTCACGTTTTACGAACTTCGTTTTAATTGGCAATTTGTGAGATGCAAGACGAAGAGCTTCACGAGCAACTTCTTCAGACACACCAGAAATTTCAAATAAAACTTTGCCCGGTTTTACTACAGCTACCCATCCTTCTGGAGCACCTTTACCGGATCCCATACGTACCTCAAGTGGTTTAGCAGTGTAAGGTTTAGAAGGGAAAATTTTGATCCAAACTTTACCGCCACGTTTCATGTAACGAGTCATCGCAATACGGGCAGCTTCGATTTGACGGTTAGTGATCCAAGAAGCTTCTAGAGCTTGGATACCGAACTCACCGAAATGTACTTCAGTACCGCCTTTCGCACGGCCACGCATTTTTCCGCGATGCTCTCTGCGATATTTAACGCGTTTAGGTAATAACATATTATTTTCCTCCTTCCTCAGTTTTCTTCTTAGTAGGAAGAACCTCTCCACGATAGATCCAGACTTTTACACCAAGCTTACCGTAAGTAGTGTCAGCTTCAGATGTTGCATAGTCAATGTCCGCACGCAATGTGTGCAATGGAACAGTTCCTTCACTGTAGTATTCAGAACGAGCGATATCTGCACCGCCAAGACGACCAGAAACCATTGTTTTCACACCTTGTGCTCCAGCACGCATTGTGCGTTGGATTTGTTGTTTCTGCGCACGGCGGAAAGAAACACGGTTTTCTAATTGACGAGCGATGTTGTCAGCAACTAGCTGTGCATCAAGATCTGCTCTTTTGATTTCAAGAATGTTAATGTGTACACGCTTGCCAGTAAGGCTGTTAAGGGCTTTACGAAGTGCTTCAACTTCAGAACCGCCTTTACCGATAACCATACCAGGCTTAGCTGTGTGGATCGTAATGTTAACACGATTTGCTGCGCGCTCGATTTCAACTTTAGAAACAGAAGCGTCAGAAAGTCGTTTGCTAATGTATTCACGAATTCTTAAATCTTCGTGCAGGAAGTCAGCGTAATCTTTACCAGCGTACCACTTAGATTCCCAATCACGAATGACTCCGATACGAAGACCGACTGGATTTACCTTTTGACCCACTACTTATCCCTCCTTCTTTTCTGATACAACGATTGTAATGTGGCTCGTACGTTTGTTGATTTGGCTCGCACGTCCCATAGCACGTGGGCGGAATCTTTTTAACGTAGGGCCTTCGTCAACGAATGCTTGAGAAATAACCAGGTTATTAGCGTCCATTTCATAGTTATGCTCAGCATTTGCAATAGCGGATTTTAATACTTTCTCGATAATTGGAGAAGCAGCTCTCGGTGTTAGGTTCAAGATTGACACTGCTTCACCTACTTGCTTGCCTCGAATCAGGTCCATTACTAGACGTGCTTTACGAGGAGCAATACGGACTGTTCTTGCAACAGCTTTAGCTTGCATTTAAAAGCCTCCTCTCTTAGCGTCTTGTTTTTTTGTCATCACTAGCATGGCCTTTGTACGTACGAGTTGGAGCGAATTCACCCAACTTATGCCCTACCATATCTTCAGAGATGAATACAGGCACGTGTTTACGTCCGTCATAGACTGCGATTGTGTGACCAATAAACTGTGGGAAAATAGTAGAACGACGAGACCAAGTTTTTACGACTTGTTTCTTGTCTGTTTCATTTAATTTCTCGATTTTTGTCATCAAGTGTCCATCGACAAATGGTCCTTTTTTCAAGCTGCGAGCCATTTTGGAACCTCCCTTCGTGATTGCACTACGGTCCGAAGTGAACCGTAGACAACCCCGTTATTTATTTTTGCGACGACGTACGATAAATTTATCAGATTTGTTCTTTTTCTTACGTGTCTTGAATCCAAGAGTTGGTTTGCCCCATGGAGACATTGGTGATTTACGTCCGATTGGCGCACGTCCTTCACCACCACCGTGTGGGTGATCGTTAGGGTTCATTACAGAACCACGAACTGTTGGACGGATGCCTTTCCAGCGAGAACGTCCAGCTTTACCAATGTTGATAAGTTCGTGCTGTTCGTTACCTACTTGACCGATAGAAGCACGGCAAGCAGAAAGAATCATGCGAACTTCTCCAGAGTTAAGACGTACAAGAACGTATTTACCTTCTTTACCAAGAACCTGAGCAGATGTACCAGCTGAACGTACAAGCTGTCCGCCTTTGCCAGGTTTTAATTCAATGTTATGCACAACTGTACCAACAGGGATGTTGATAAGTGGAAGTGCATTACCTACTTTGATGTCAGCTTCTGGACCTGACATGATTTCAGTACCCACTTGAATTCCTTTTGGAGCAAGAATGTAACGTTTTTCTCCGTCTGCATAGTTGATTAGAGCGATGTTAGCTGAACGGTTTGGATCGTATTCAACTGTAGCAACGCGTCCAGGTATACCATCTTTATCGCGTTTGAAGTCGATAACACGGTATTGGCGTTTATGTCCGCCACCTTGGTGACGTACAGTCAATTTACCTTGGTTGTTACGTCCGCCTTTTTTGTGAAGGGGAGCAAGCAAGGATTTTTCCGGCTTGTCAGTCGTGATTTCAGCAAAATCTGAAGTTGTCATGCCACGACGTCCATTAGAGGTCGGTTTATACTTTTTAATCGCCATTTTGAATTTCCCTCCTTCTTTTTACAGATAATTAAGCTTCAAAAATTTCGATTTCTTTGCTGTCTGCAGTAAGTTTTACGATCGCTTTTCTGCGACGGCTAGTCATACCAGTGTAGCGTCCAACACGTTTTGATTTACCTTTGTAGTTCATGATGTTGACTTTGTCAACTTTCACTCCAAAGATGCTTTCAACCGCGTCTTTCACTTCTGTTTTGTTAGCTCTTACATCAACTTCAAAAGTATATTTTTTTTCAGCCATTAAATCAGCAGAACGTTCAGTAATGACGGGGCGCTTTAGAACATCACGAGGATCTTTCATTATGCAAGCACCTCCTCTACTTTTTCAACCGCTGCTTTTGTAATCAGAAGCTTCTCGTGGTTGACAACGTCTAAAACGTTGATTCCGTTAGCTTCAACTACAGTAACTCCAGGAATGTTGCGAGCAGATAAAGCTACTGCTTCGTTAGCATCTGCAGTTACGATTAAAGCTTTTTTCTCAACAGATAATCCTTTAAGGATAGCTGCCATTTCTTTTGTTTTAGCCGTATCAAGAGTAAGATCTTCAAGTACGATGATGTTGTTGTCGTTTACTTTAGAAGACAATACTGATTTGATTGCCAAGCGGCGAACTTTTTTAGGTAATTTATAAGAATAGCTGCGTGGTGTTGGGCCGAATACGACACCACCTCCGCGCCATTGCGGTGAACGGATAGAACCTTGACGGGCACGTCCAGTACCTTTTTGACGCCATGGTTTACGACCTCCGCCGCGTACTTCAGAACGATTTTTTACTTTGTGAGATCCTTGACGTAAGGAAGCTCTTTGCATAAGAATAGCGTCGAATACAACACTTTCATTTGGCTCAATTCCAAATACAGAAGCGTTTAATTCGATGTCACCAGCAGTAGAACCGTTTTGGTTGTATAATGCTACTTTTGGCATGATCAATTTCCTCCTTTCCTAAGAGAGTTATTTAGATTTAACAGCACTTTTAACAGTGATTAAAGATTTTCTCGCACCAGGTACGTTACCTTTGATCAAAAGAAGATTGCGTTCCGCATCAACTTTTACGACTTCAAGGTTTTGAACAGTGATCTGCTCTCCGCCCATACGTCCAGGTAATAATTTACCTTTGAATACACGGTTAGGATCTACAGGTCCCATTGAACCAGGACGACGGTGGTAGCGTGAACCGTGTGACATAGGTCCGCGAGATTGTCCGTGGCGCTTGATCGCACCTTGGAAACCTTTACCTTTAGATACTCCTGTTACATCTACAATTTCTCCAGCAGAGAAAATTTCAACCTTGACTTCCTGACCAACTTCATACGCATCCATTTCCACTCCGCGTAATTCTTTTACGAAGCGCTTAGGAGCAGTTTCCGCTTTAGCAACGTGTCCTTGTTCAGGTTTGTTAGAAAGCTTTTCGCGCTTGTCGTCAAAACCAAGCTGGATTGCTTCGTAGCCGTCGTTTTCAGCTGTTTTCTTTTGGAGAACAACGTTCGGAGCAGCTTCAATAACAGTTACCGGAATAAGATCACCGTTTTCTGCGAATACTTGCGTCATACCAATTTTTCTTCCTAAGATTCCTTTGGTCATTCGTCACACCTCCTATTAAGATCATTCTATATTTTAGAATTAAAGTTTAATTTCGATATCGACACCAGATGGTAAGTCTAATCGCATGAGCGCATCAACAGTTTGTGGTGTTGGGTTCACAATGTCGATTAAACGTTTATGTGTACGCATTTCAAATTGCTCACGAGAATCTTTGTATTTGTGCACCGCACGAAGGATTGTGTAAACTGATTTTTCAGTTGGCAACGGAATCGGACCAGATACGCTGGCACCAGAACGTTTTGCCGTTTCAACAATCTTCTCTGCAGATTGATCAAGGATTCTATGATCATATGCTTTCAAACGAATACGAATTTTTTGTTTTGCCATTATTTTCCCTCCTTTTCGCCTACTTCACGTTAGACAGTTCTCCGTGAGAAAAACCTGAACACCTTGCCATGGCAAAGCGGCCGGGTGTGTCAGCAACCTCTCACTTCATCGCAGTCAAAGACCAACATACACCATTATACAGAAAATAGACGTATGTTGCAAGACTTATTTAGAATATGCATGATTTGCACACTTTTAGTATTATACAGGTGTTTTTCTTATTTATCAAGAAGCGAGTGAATAAGGGAATTTTGTTCTATCATAAGTGGTACACTGCGTGTTTACTCAGAGTATTAGCAAATAATGAAGGCTCCTCGATATGCGGCGTGTGGGCGGAGTTTTTAAAATAATGCCAGCGCTTTTCAGGAGCATCCACAAACAGATAATACTGTTTCGATGTTGCAGCAGGAACGATCAAATCATGTCTCCCCGAAATAAAAAAGCTCGGTACTTTAATAGAAGAAACTGATTTAAATGCATCAAAACGAAATAAATCATCAGTTAAATACTTTGCGCTGAAAAGCTGTCCTCTGATGAAACGAGAGATGTTTTTTATTCCATACTCATTTCCAGCAAGCAACTGACACAATACTGTAAGAATGTGCCGGCGATGATGAGTGAATCCTCCCCTGCTCAGTTCAATACAGACTCGAAAGATGAAGTGCTGAATTTTCTTGTTCCAAGGTGGAGGGCCAAGTAAGCCTAAGGCTACTGAAAGAGAGCGATTTGTCTTGCGCAGAGAATCATAGGCCGTTTTTTCTTCCAGCTGAGTATTAGTGACCTGACTGATTCCATAATAAGCGTGAAAAAGATCCGGCCTCTCTTGCAGTACATGAAGAGCCAGGAGCGAACCCCAAGAGTGTCCAGCAAGGTACACTTTTGTTTTTGAAAAATAATTTAAGAGCCATTCAGTAACTTGAATAGTGTCTTTAATGATTTGACTGATTGTCATTGAACTCTGCGGAATCTGTTTAGTATAGGAAAGACCTGAACCCCTTTGATCCCAATTTACAACTGTAAAGTGCTGTTCCAGTTCCTTTTGATAGCTCCTGATAAATCCGATTTGGGATGCTCCGGGTCCACCATGTAAAAAAAGCAGCAATGGGTTCGCTATATCATTTCCATTGATCATGAGCATTTGCTTCGTATTTTCGATCCTCAGTTTTTTCATGAAAGAAATTGATGTGTTTTCACTCATAACCCATAGCTCCTCAAATAAGATAAACCTTATTATACAAGCAAACAAAAAAGTACACAAAAAAACGAGACCCCAAGGGTCTCGTTTTCAATATACTATTACTCAGTGATTGTAGAAACAACGCCTGAACCAACAGTACGTCCGCCTTCACGAATAGAGAAACGAGTTCCTTCTTCGATAGCGATTGTAGAGATAAGCTCAACGTTCATTTCAGTGTTGTCTCCAGGCATAACCATTTCTACGCCTTCTGGAAGATGGATGATACCAGTTACGTCAGTTGTACGGAAGTAGAACTGAGGACGGTAGTTAGAGAAGAATGGAGTATGACGTCCACCCTCTTCTTTAGAAAGAACATAAACTTCAGCTTTGAATTTGCTGTGTGGAGTGATTGTACCTGGTTTAGCAAGTACTTGACCACGTTGGATATCTTCACGAGCTACACCGCGAAGAAGGGCTCCAATGTTGTCTCCAGCTTCAGCGTAATCAAGAAGCTTACGGAACATTTCAACACCAGTAACAGTTGTTTTGCTGTTTTCTTCTTGAAGACCGATGATTTCAACTTCGTCACCGACTTTAACTTGTCCACGCTCAACACGTCCAGTAGCAACTGTACCACGACCAGTGATTGAGAATACGTCCTCAACTGGCATCATGAATGGTTTTTCAGTGTCACGTTCTGGAGTTGGGATGTACTCATCAACTGCATCCATAAGTTCAAAGATTTTAGCTTCGTACTCAGCATCTCCTTCAAGAGCTTTAAGAGCAGAACCTTTGATAACTGGTACATCATCACCAGGGAAGTCGTATTCGCTAAGAAGATCGCGAACTTCCATTTCAACTAGTTCAAGAAGCTCTTCGTCGTCTACCATGTCGCATTTGTTTAAGAATACAACGATGTATGGTACACCAACGTTTTTAGAAAGAAGGATGTGCTCACGAGTTTGTGGCATTGGGCCATCAGCAGCAGATACTACTAGGATAGCTCCGTCCATTTGCGCAGCACCAGTGATCATGTTTTTAACATAGTCAGCGTGTCCTGGGCAGTCAACGTGTGCATAGTGACGAGTTTCAGTTTCATACTCAACGTGTGCAGTAGAGATTGTGATACCGCGCTCACGTTCTTCTGGTGCACCATCAATTTGATCGTACGCCATAGCTGTACCTTTACCAGATTTCTTATGAAGTACTGTTGTGATAGCAGCAGTTAAAGTTGTTTTACCATGGTCAACGTGTCCAATTGTACCGATATTGGCATGTGATTTGGAACGGTCGAATTTTTCTTTAGCCATTCTAAAATCCTCCTTAAGAGCTTTTAATTAGTAATGTATAGAGTGATAGGAAGTGAAAGAAAGCTTTCACTTCCTCATCTTACAATAGTAGTTATACTTGAGTTAAGAGGCAAAATCAATTATTCGCCTTTATTTTTTTTGATAATTTCTTCAGCAATGCTCTTCGGCACTTCTTCGTAGTGATCCATGTGCATAGTGAACGTACCGCGACCTTGCGTGTTAGAACGAAGGGCAGTAGCGTAACCGAACATTTCAGCAAGAGGAACCATCGCACGAACAACTTGCGCGTTACCGCGAGCTTCCATACCTTCTACGCGTCCGCGACGAGAAGTAACATCACCCATGATGTCCCCCATGTATTCTTCAGGAATAACCACTTCTACTTTCATGATTGGTTCAAGAAGAACTGGGTTACATTTGCTGACTGCATTTTTCAATGCCATAGAAGCAGCAACTTTAAACGCCATTTCGTTTGAGTCAACATCATGGTAAGAGCCATCAAAAAGTTTTGCTTTAATGTCGATAAGCGGGAATCCAGCTAATACACCATTTTCAAGTGAATCTTCTAGACCTGCTTGAACAGCTGGGATGTATTCACGAGGAACAACCCCACCGACAATCGCATTTTCGAATTCAAAGCCAGCGCCTTCTTCGTTTGGTTCGAATTCAATCCAAACGTGACCGAACTGACCGCGTCCACCAGACTGACGTACGAATTTACCTTCAACTTTTGCACCGGAACGGAATGTTTCACGGTACGCAACTTGAGGAGCACCAACGTTAGCTTCTACTTTGAATTCACGCTTCATACGATCAACAATGATATCAAGGTGAAGCTCACCCATACCAGAGATGATTGTCTGACCAGTTTCCGGGTTTGTTTGAGTACGGAATGTTGGATCCTCTTCAGCAAGTTTTGCTAAAGCGATACCCATTTTATCTTGGTCAGCTTTTGATTTAGGCTCAATTGCAACGTCGATAACTGGTTCTGGGAATTCCATTGATTCAAGGATAACTAGATCCTTTTCATCACATAGAGTATCTCCAGTAGAAGTATCTTTTAGACCTACAGCAGCTGCGATATCTCCTGCATATACAGTAGAGATTTCTTCACGGCTGTTGGCGTGCATTTGAAGGATACGTCCAACACGCTCACGTTTGCCTTTAGTTGAGTTTTTCACGTATGAACCAGAATCAAGTGTTCCAGAGTACACACGGAAGAACGTCAGCTTACCAACGTAAGGGTCAGTCATAACTTTAAATGCTAATGCAGAGAATGGCTCGTCATCAGAAGAATGACGCTCAATCTCTTCATTTGTATCAGGACGGATACCTTTGATTGCAGCAACGTCTGTTGGTGCAGGAAGGTAGTCAAGAACAGCATCAAGTACTAATTGAACACCTTTGTTTTTGAAGGCAGATCCAACAAGAACTGGGTAGAATTCAACATTTAAAGTACCTTTACGGATACCTGCTTTTAACTCGTCAATAGTGATCTCTTCACCCTCAAGGTATTTGTCCATAAGCTCTTCATCAAGCTCACATACAGCTTCAATGAGGCTGTTGCGAAGCTCTTCAGCTTGCTCTTTGTACTCTTCAGGGATTTCTTTCGCATCAGAACGAGTTCCAAGATCATCTTCGTAGAAATACGCAACGTTTTCTACTAGGTCAATGATACCTTCGAAGTTGTCTTCAGCACCGATCGGCAATTGAATTGCATGAGCGTTAGCTTGAAGACGATCTCTTAAAGTTCCTACAGAGTAAAGGAAGTCTGCACCGATTTTGTCCATTTTGTTGACGAAAACGATACGCGGTACTCCGTAAGTTGTTGCTTGACGCCAAACAGTTTCTGTTTGAGGCTCAACGCCAGATTGTGCGTCAAGTACAGCAACAGCACCATCAAGTACACGAAGAGAACGTTCAACTTCAACTGTGAAGTCTACGTGTCCTGGAGTATCGATGATGTTTACGCGGTATCCTTTCCACTGTGCAGTTGTCGCAGCGGAAGTGATTGTGATACCACGTTCTTGTTCCTGCTCCATCCAGTCCATTTGTGAAGCTCCTTCATGAGTTTCACCAATTTTGTGGATACGACCAGTATAGAACAAGATACGTTCTGTAGTAGTCGTTTTACCGGCATCAATGTGAGCCATGATCCCGATATTACGAGTTTTGTCTAAGGAGAACTCTCTTGCCATTGGGTAATTTCTCCTTCCTTATTGGGAAATTGTGTTTTTTAGTATATAAATCCTACCAACGATAGTGAGCAAATGCTTTGTTTGCTTCAGCCATCTTATGAGTATCTTCACGTTTCTTAACAGCAGCACCAGTGTTGTTAGCTGCGTCAAGGATTTCGTTAGCTAAACGCTCTTCCATCGTTTTTTCTCCGCGAAGACGAGCATAGTTAACTAACCAGCGAAGTCCAAGAGTAGTACGACGTTCAGGACGAACTTCTACAGGAACTTGGTAGTTCGCACCACCTACACGGCGTGCTTTTACTTCAAGTACAGGCATGATGTTTTTCAATGCTTGTTCGAAAACCTCCATTGCATCATTGCCAGTACGTTCTTTAATGATATCGAATGACTTGTATAGGATTGTTTGAGACTTACCTTTTTTACCGTCGATCATCATTTTGTTGATTAGACGAGATACAAGCTTAGAGTTGTAAATCGGATCAGGTAAAACGTCTCTTTTTGCTACAGGACCTTTACGTGGCATCTGAATATCCTCCCTTCATCAATTATACGTTTATACGTTTATTATTTTGCTTTAGGACGTTTAGTACCGTATTTAGAACGGCCTTGCGCACGGTTTTCAACTCCAGCAGTGTCAAGCGCACCACGAACGATGTGGTAACGTACCCCTGGTAAGTCTTTTACACGTCCGCCGCGGATAAGTACAACACTGTGCTCTTGCAGGTTGTGACCGATACCAGGAATGTAAGCAGTAACCTCAATTCCGTTAGTCAAACGAACACGAGCATATTTACGAAGTGCTGAGTTCGGTTTTTTCGGTGTCATTGTACCAACACGAGTACATACCCCGCGTTTTTGTGGAGAAGATACATTAGTGTGCTCTTTTTTAAAGCTGTTGTATCCTTTGTTAAGTGCAGGAGACTTTGAGTTTTCTACTTTACTCACGCGTCCTTTGCGAATTAGCTGATTAATTGTAGGCATGTTTTGTTCCTCCCTTCATTACGTTTTATAACCCACATACCCAGGTGGTTCATCAATAGGCAAAAAACAATGTCTTTACACGAGAATGAATCTCACGCAAAAACAAGAAGTACGTTATAACATAATGGCAACAGCTGCTGCTCCTACTTCAATTCCGCAGGCTTTGCCGAGCTTTTTCATGGATTCAACCATTGAGACAGCAATCCCATTATCTTTCGCAAGTGTTATCACACTTGACGTAAGAATAGGATCCGCGTCTTTTGCAACGACTACTTCCTTTACTGAACCTCGTTTTAGAGCTTTCACTGTTTGCTTCGTACCAATAATAATTGATTTGGCCTGTGATACTTTATCATAAGACATAAACATATCCTCCAAAGTAACAGGTTTATTTCGAGCACCTTGGTTATATTATCATTCTAGGAGACGAATGTCAACAAGGTATGACATTTTTTAGTTTCTATCTTCTCATAGAGTGATTTTTTTATTTAAATATGACTGCTGAAAGACTGTTTTGCAGTCTCTCAGCAGCATGATATCAGTTATTCAACCGGAACCATGTCCTCAGTCGGCTGAACATTTGAAACAGGTTTTACTTTTCGGTATTTCATCATTCCAGTACCAGCCGGAACAAGCTTACCGATGATAACATTCTCTTTCAGGCCGAGAAGTTCATCACGCTTACCTTTGATCGCTGCGTCTGTAAGGACACGTGTTGTTTCCTGGAAGGAAGCAGCAGATAAGAATGAATCAGTTTCAAGAGAAGCTTTGGTAATACCGAGTAAGACAGGACGGCCTGTAGCAGGACGTTTGCCTTCCAGCAATACCTTTTTGTTCGCTTCAGTAAATTGGTGAATATCAAGTAATGAGCCAGGAAGCACATCAGTCTCACCGGCATCAATCACACGTACTTTGCGAAGCATTTGGCGAACCATTACTTCTACGTGTTTATCGCCGATTTCAACACCCTGCATACGGTAAACCTTTTGAACCTCATGAAGAAGATACTCTTGAACAGTAGTCAGGTCAGTCACTTTAAGAAGTTCTTTCGGATCGATTGAACCTTCTGTCAGCACTTGGCCTCGAGTAATTTTATCTCCTTCCGCTACTTTTAAGCGGGAGTTATATGGTGCCGTATAAGAGCGTGTTTCAACTGCGCCTTGAACCACAATTTCCTGCTGTTTGTCGCGAACTTCATTGATTTCAACGACTGTACCGTCGATTTCGGTAATTGTTGCCTGACCTTTTGGATTACGCGCTTCGAAAAGCTCTTGGATACGCGGAAGACCCTGTGTGATATCGTCTCCTGCAACCCCGCCTGTATGGAATGTACGCATTGTTAACTGTGTACCAGGCTCACCGATTGATTGGGCAGCGATGATTCCAACTGCTTCTCCGACTTCTACATCGGTACCAGTCGCAAGGTTTCGGCCATAGCATCGTTTACATACACCATGAGGCGTATTACATGTGAAGGCAGAACGGATCCACACTTCCTCAATGCCGGCTTCAACGATTTCAATCGCTTTATCTTCATCGATCAGTTCGTTTTCGTTTACAAGCACTTCACCTGTTTCAGGGTGTTTCACTTGTTTTCTTGCAAAACGGCCGATTAAGCGTTCTTCTAAGCGCTCAATGATTTCAGTGCCTTCTCTAAGCGGTTGAGCAAGGATGCCTCGGTCAGTTCCGCAATCAGTTTCACGGATGATAACATCCTGTGCAACGTCAACAAGACGGCGTGTAAGGTAACCTGAGTCAGCAGTTTTAAGGGCGGTATCGGCAAGACCTTTACGCGCACCGTGAGTGGAGATAAAGTACTCCAATACTGTCAGACCTTCACGGAAACTAGATTTGATCGGTAACTCAATGATACGTCCAGCCGGGTTGGCCATCAGACCGCGCATTCCGGCAAGCTGAGTAAAGTTAGACGCGTTACCACGGGCACCAGAGTCACTCATCATGTAGATCGGGTTGAGCTCATCAAGTGATTTCATCAGTTTGCCTTGGATAACGTCTTTTGCAGAACTCCAGATAGAGATAACTCTCTCATAGCGTTCTTCTTCAGTGATCAGACCGCGGCGGAACTGCTTCATAACGTTATCAACTTTGCCTTGTGCTTCTTCAAGAATTTCTTGTTTATCATCGAGAACGACGATATCAGAAACCCCAACTGTAATACCGGCTTTTGTTGAATATCTGAAACCTAGGTTTTTCATGCGGTCAAGCATTTTAGACGTTTCCGTAATGTGGAATCGTTTAAAGATTTCCGCGATGATTTTACCCAGAATACCTTTTTTAAATGGTGCATTGATTGGCTGCTGTTCGATGGCAGCTTTTACATCGGCACCTTTTTCTAAGAAGAAACGGTCAGGTGTTTTCTCTTCAATGTTGCTCTTCGTTGGTTCATTCATGTAAGGGAATGATTCTGGAAGAATTTCATTGAAGACCAGTTTACCGACAGTTGTAATTAACAATTTTGAGCGCTGCTCTTCGGTAAATGTCACGTTCTTAAGGGAGTTCGCTGCAACAGCCACTCTCGTATGAAGGTGAACATATCCGTTTTGATAAGCAAGAAGCGCTTCATCCGTATTCTTGAAGACCATACCTTCGCCGACAGCACCAGCACGCTCCAGAGTCAGGTAATAGTTACCCAGTACCATATCCTGAGACGGTGTTACAACTGGTTTACCATCTTTAGGGTTCAAGATGTTTTGAGCGGCAAGCATCAAGATGCGTGCTTCAGCTTGAGCTTCTGCAGATAATGGTACGTGAACCGCCATTTGGTCACCGTCAAAGTCAGCGTTATAAGCTGTACATACGAGCGGGTGAAGACGGATTGCGCGTCCTTCAACAAGTGTCGGTTCAAACGCTTGGATACCTAATCTGTGAAGCGTAGGGGCACGGTTCAGAAGGACCGGGTGTTCCTTGATAACTGATTCTAGTACATCCCATACTTCAGGCTGTACGCGCTCAATTTTACGTTTCGCACTCTTAATGTTGTGAGCAAGACCCTTTTCAACAAGCTCTTTCATAACGAAAGGTTTGAAAAGTTCGAGCGCCATTTCCTTCGGTAATCCGCATTGGTACATTTTCAAATGAGGACCAACGACGATTACAGAACGTCCGGAGTAATCGACACGTTTACCAAGAAGGTTTTGACGGAAACGGCCTTGCTTCCCTTTCAGCATGTGAGAAAGAGATTTTAATGGTCTGTTACCAGGACCTGTTACAGGGCGTCCGCGACGGCCGTTGTCAATTAAAGCATCGACAGCCTCTTGAAGCATACGCTTTTCATTTTGAACGATAATGCTAGGCGCACCAAGGTCTAAAAGGCGTTTCAAACGATTGTTACGGTTGATGACACGACGATAAAGGTCGTTCAAATCAGAAGTTGCAAAACGTCCGCCATCAAGCTGAACCATCGGTCTGAGCTCAGGAGGAATAACAGGAAGCACATCAAGGATCATCCAAGAAGGCTTGTTTCCTGAGTTACGGAAGGCTTCCAAAACTTCAAGGCGTTTGATCGCACGAGTACGACGCTGTCCTTGAGATGTTTTCAGCTCTTCTTTTAACATATCAACTTCTTTTACAAGATCGATATCTTGAAGAAGTTTATGAATCGCTTCCGCACCCATAGATGCTTGGAACTTATTACCGTACTTATCAAGATACGCACGGTATTCCTTTTCTGATAGAAGCTGTTTCTTTTCAAGCGGAGTGTTTGCCGGATCAGTTACAACGTAAGAAGCAAAGTAAATAACTTCTTCCAGTGCACGAGGCGACATATCCAACACAAGACCCATTCGGCTTGGGATACCTTTGAAATACCAAATGTGGGAAACTGGGGCAGCCAGTTCAATGTGCCCCATTCTCTCACGACGGACTTTAGCCCGTGTTACTTCAACTCCGCAGCGGTCACAAACTACGCCTTTATAACGAACTCGCTTGTACTTCCCGCAATGACATTCCCAGTCCTTAGTCGGTCCGAAAATGCGTTCGCAGAATAGACCGTCCTTTTCAGGTTTTAACGTACGATAGTTTATCGTTTCAGGCTTTTTCACTTCACCAAAAGACCATGAACGGATTTTATCCGGTGAAGCAAGACCGATGTTCATATACTCAAAATTGTTCACATCTAGCAAGGGGCCTACCTCCCTTTTTATCTTCGGATTAACCGATGTCACTTGCCTTTATAACTAGAGATTATTCTTTTGTTACTACATCGCGTTCAACGTCTGCAGATGCTGTTTCTTCCGGCTCTTCATCACCTGATAACGCCAGGCCGTCAGCTTGTTTTGCATCTTCTTCGTCTTCTAAATCTCTCATTTCTATTTCTTCTTCATCGCTAGAAAGGATTTTCACATCCATACCTAAACTTTGAAGTTCTTTAATTAATACTTTGAATGATTCCGGAACACCAGGTTCAGGAACGTTGTCGCCTTTAACGATGGCTTCGTATGTTTTCACACGTCCAACCACGTCATCAGACTTAACAGTCAGAATCTCTTGAAGAGTGTAAGCTGCACCGTAAGCTTCAAGTGCCCAAACCTCCATCTCACCAAAACGCTGTCCGCCAAATTGAGCTTTACCGCCAAGAGGCTGCTGCGTAACAAGTGAGTAAGGACCTGTAGAGCGTGCATGAAGTTTATCGTCAACCATGTGAGCCAGTTTAATCATGTACATGATACCGACAGATACACGGTTATCAAACGGCTCTCCGGTACGTCCGTCGTAAAGAACGGTTTTAGCGTCACGAGACATTCCGGCTTCTTCAAGTGTTTCCCAAACATCCTCTTCACGCGCTCCGTCAAATACCGGTGACGCAATGTGGATGCCAAGGTAACGAGCGGCCATACCCATGTGAAGCTCTAATACCTGCCCGATGTTCATACGTGATGGTACGCCCAGCGGGTTAAGCATGATATCAATTGGTGTGCCGTCAGGAAGATAAGGCATATCCTCTTCAGGAAGAATCTTAGAGATAACACCTTTGTTACCGTGACGACCGGCCATTTTATCCCCTTCAGAAATTTTACGTTTCTGAACGATATATACGCGTACTAACTGGTTCACACCTGGAGGAAGTTCGTCTCCGTCCTCACGGTTGAAGACTTTAACATCGTGAATAATTCCGCCGCCGCCGTGAGGCACACGAAGAGAAGTATCACGAACCTCGCGGGCTTTTTCGCCAAAGATGGCGTGAAGAAGGCGTTCTTCTGCAGTAAGTTCTGTTACACCCTTAGGCGTTACTTTACCAACAAGAAGATCTCCGTCTTTTACTTCTGCCCCGATACGGATAATTCCGCGGTCATCAAGATTGCGAAGCGCATCTTCACCGACGTTCGGAATATCGCGAGTGATTTCTTCAGGCCCGAGTTTAGTATCACGTGCTTCTGATTCATATTCTTCAATGTGAATAGATGTATAAACATCATCTTTCACAAGACGTTCACTCATGATGATGGCATCCTCATAGTTGTAGCCATCCCATGTCATGAAGCCGACCATTACGTTACGGCCAAGCGCAAGTTCACCAAGCTCCATAGAAGGACCGTCAGCAAGGATTTCTCCTTTTACCACTTCATCGCCGACACTTACGATCGGACGCTGGTTGTAGCAAGTACCTTGGTTAGAGCGGACAAATTTCAGCAAGCTGTATTTATCCAGGTTTCCTTTTACTTTTTGACCGTCTACTTCTTCATAGCGGCGAACCCAAACGTTTTTCGCTTCTACACGTTCAACGATACCAGGGTGTTTACAAATCACAGCGGCACCAGAGTCTTTACCTGATACGTATTCCATACCAGTTCCTACAAATGGCGCTTCCGGCTGCATCAAAGGCACAGCCTGACGCTGCATGTTCGCTCCCATTAGGGCACGGTTCGAGTCATCGTTTTCTAAGAACGGGATACATGCTGTCGCAGCAGATACTACCTGCTTAGGCGATACATCCATGTAATCAACACGGTTTCTAGGAACAACGGTGTTCTCTCCGCGGAAACGGGCTACAATGCTGTCATCCACAAACGCACCTTCGTCATCGAGTCGTGCATTTGCCTGAGCGACAACGTAGTTATCTTCTTCATCAGCAGTTAAGTAATCGATTCTTGGCGTCACTTTTCCTGTTTCAGGATCAACACGGCGATATGGCGTTTCAATAAAGCCAAAACGGTTTACTTTTGCATATGATGATAGTGAGTTGATCAAACCGATGTTCGGTCCCTCTGGCGTTTCAATCGGACACATACGGCCATAGTGGGAGTAGTGAACGTCACGCACTTCCATTCCGGCACGCTCACGTGTCAATCCGCCCGGTCCAAGAGCCGACAGACGGCGCTTATGTGTTAATTCAGCAAGCGGGTTCGTCTGGTCCATGAATTGAGAAAGCTGAGAGCTCCCAAAGAACTCTTTAATGGACGCAATAACAGGACGAATATTGATCAGCTGCTGAGGTGTAATTGTATTCGTATCTTGAATTGACATTCTCTCACGAACCACACGCTCCATACGGCTTAAACCGATACGGAATTGGTTCTGGAGAAGTTCACCTACAGAACGTAAACGGCGGTTTCCAAGATGGTCAATATCATCTGTGTCGCCTACTCCGTGCAGCAAGTTGAAGAAGTAGCTGATAGAAGAAATAATATCAGCAGGTGTAATGTTTTTAATCTCTTCTTCAACGTAAGCATTGCCGATGACATTAATAACCTGTTCTCCTTCTTGATCAGTAGGAGCAAAGATCTTAATGGATTGAAGCGTTACTTCGTCCTCAACAACACCGCCGTTCGGATACAGCTTTCTGAAACCGATTCCGCTTTCTAAGTATGGCAGTACTTTATCAAGAGTCCTTCTATCAAGAATCTGACCTTTTTCAGCCAGGATTTCTCCTGTTTCAGGATCAACAAGCGTTTCAGCAAGTCTCTGATTAAAGAGGCGATTTTTAATATGAAGCTTTTTATTAATTTTATAGCGTCCTACATTGGCAAGATCGTATCGTTTCGGATCAAAGAAACGAGAATCAAGCAAGCTTTTCGCATTTTCCACTGTAGGCGGCTCTCCAGGACGGAGGCGCTCGTAGATTTCAAGCAGCGCTTTATCGCTGTTTTCTGTGTTATCTTTATCAAGCGTATTTCGCAGGTATTCGTTTTCTCCTACAAGATCAAGAATCTCTTGATCGGAGCCGAAGCCGAGAGCACGCAAAAGAACCGTAACCGGCAACTTACGTGTGCGATCAATGCGTACATAAACAACATCTTTCGCATCAGTTTCGTATTCTAACCATGCGCCACGGTTTGGAATGACAGTTGCGGTAAAACCTTTTTTACCGTTTTTGTCTACTTTACCACTGAAATATACACTTGGAGACCGAACAAGCTGGGAAACGATAACGCGTTCCGCACCGTTTATGATAAAAGTACCTGTATCTGTCATAATAGGGAAATCCCCCATGAAGACATCTTGGTCTTTTACCTCTCCAGTTTCTTTGTTAATTAAACGAACCTTCACTCTTAGCGGAGCTGAGTAAGTCACATCACGTTCTTTTGATTCCTCTACAGGATATTTAGGCTCCCCTAAACTGTAATCAATGAACTCAAGAGAGAGGTTACCAGTGAAATCCTCAATTGGCGATATGTCTTGAAACATCTCTCTAAGACCCTCATCAAGAAACCACTGATAAGAAGAGGTTTGAATTTCAATGAGATTTGGTAATTCTAACACTTCGCTAATGCGAGCATAGCTTCTGCGCTGGCGGTGTCGTCCATACTGAACTAGTTGACCTGTCAACTGATTCACCCCTCAAATCATGCGTATTATATGTGTAATAAGCATTTCTTCCAAAGAAAGAAAGAAAACACTTTTACAAGACAAAAGAAAAAAGGGTTTCTAATTAAGAAAACCACATCCAAAAACAAATACCGATTTTATTAGCATTTCCATACTTGTATAATTTATACATAGATATTGACATTTCATCATATCAATCTAAATATATACATTGGCATTTTATAATATTAACATAGCCAAAATACCGAGTCAAACTTTTTTTGCTTTTATGATATAATAGCCTTTCTTTTTTTGAACGACAGAAACTTCTTCGAACAGTTCCTCAAGCTTTTCAACGGCAGAAGGCGCACCTTGTTTTTTCTGTATGACGATCCACAATTCACCTGAAGCTTTTAAGTGTTCAGCGCTTTTCTCAAAGATAGCATGGACAACTTTTTTTCCGGCTCGGATTGGGGGATTTGTAAGAATAGAAGCAAATGTTTGAGCAGAGTCAACGTTTGAAAACAAATCGCTTTGGTAAATCTCAACGTTTGTTATTCCGTTTTGTTCGGCATTTTCATTTGATAACTCTACGGCTCTTTCATTAACATCAATCATGTGGATGGTCCGGTCTTTAAAGCCACTGGCCAGCGATAATCCAATCGGGCCATAGCCGCAGCCTACATCTAGAAAGCTGCCCTCAACTTCAGGCTCTTCAAAAGATTCGACCAGCAGGCGCGAGCCAAAATCGACTTCCTTTTTAGAAAAAACACCGCTGTCGCTGGTAAACGTAAACTCCTTGTTTCGAAGCCTAAAAGACCATGTTTGTTTGTTGCTTTTTACTGAAGGTTTTTCTGAATAATAGTGCTCACTCATTATTAGAACCTCCTTTTTTTCATAACTTAAAGAATGGCAAAGAAAAAGCCCGCCTCATAAAAGCGAGCTTCCCCTACAGGCAAGTGAAGATTACTTAACTTCTACAGAAGCGCCAACTTCTTCAAGTTTAGCTTTAAGCTCTTCAGCTTCTTCTTTAGCAATACCTTCTTTAAGTGGTTTTGGAGTGTTGTCAACAAGTTCTTTAGCTTCTTTCAAGCCAAGACCAGTGATTTCACGTACAACTTTGATAACTTTGATTTTTTGAGAACCTGCACCAGCAAGGATAAGGTCGAATTCGCTTTGCTCTTCAGCAGCTCCGCCTGCAGCAGCTCCGCCAGCTACAGCTACAGGAGCAGCAGCAGTTACGCCAAATTCTTCTTCGATTGCTTTTACTAGGTCGTTCAATTCAAGTACAGTTGCTTCTTTAACGGAAGCAATGATTTCTTCGATATTTAAAGCCATTTGTAATTCCTCCATTTGTTTTGATTTTTAAAAACTGATTAGATTAAGCGCCTTGTTCTTCCTTTTGATCTGCCACAGCTTTTGCAGCAAGAGCAAGGTTGCGAACTGGAGCTTGAAGTACGCTAAGCAACATAGAAAGCAAGCCTTCGCGTGATGGAAGTTCAGCAAGAGCTTTCACTTCTTCAACAGTAGAAACTTTACCTTCGATAACGCCAGCTTTGATTTCAAGAGCTTCATGCTGTTTAGCAAACTCGTTAAGAACTTTAGCTGGAGCGACAACATCCTCAGTACTGAATGCAATTGCATTCGGTCCAGTTAAGACATCATTCAAACCATCAAGTTCAGCTTGTTCAACCGCACGGCGAGTCATTGTGTTTTTGTAAACTTTGAACTCAACGTTAGCTTCACGAAGCTGTTTACGAAGTTCTGTTACTTCAGAAACGTTAAGTCCGCGGTAATCAACGATGATCGTTGATTTGCTTTCTTTTAATTTAGAAGCAATTTCTTCAACAACAACTTTTTTTGTTTCAATTGCGCTGCTCATGGTTACACCTCCTGTAGATTCTTGTGTAACACTTATACCGTTAGGTGATCACGACTGAGAAACGGATTCCATATAAAAAGCCTCCATGAGACATGGAGGCTGTATATACAAGCATACGTAACGTAATAGCTGTGATAATATACACCTCGGTAGGATATTAAGCCGTTAAGCCCCTACTGTCTACGGTATAAATGATATATTATATTTTACAACATTTTGAATCATATCAGAATGTTGAATTCATGTCAATATTATTTTACGTTGAAAGTTGAAGCGTCTACTTTGACACCAGGTCCCATAGTAGAAGTTACAGCAACGTTTTTCACGTAAACACCTTTTGCTGCAGCAGGTTTTGCTTTCAGGATTGTATCATACATTGTTGTGAAGTTCTCAACAAGTTTTTCATCCTCGAAAGAAACTTTACCGATAGGAACATGGATGTTTCCAGCTTTATCAACGCGGTATTCAACTTTACCAGCTTTGATTTCGCCGATTGCTTTTTCAACTTCAAAAGTAACTGTACCAGTTTTAGGGTTTGGCATTAAACCTTTTGGTCCAAGTACACGACCGATTTTACCAACTTCACCCATCATGTCAGGTGTAGCTACGATTACATCGAAATCGAACCAGCCTTGTTGAATTTTGTTGATGTAGTCAGTATCTCCAACGTAATCTGCACCAGCAGCTTCAGCTTCTTTCGCTTTTTCGCCTTTTGCGAAAACGAGAACGCGCTGAGTTTTACCAGTTCCGTTTGGAAGCACAACTGCTCCGCGGATTTGCTGGTCGTTTTTACGAGGGTCAACCCCTAGACGGAATGCAACTTCAACTGTAGCGTCGAATTTAGCTGTGTTTGTTTTTTTAACGAGAGCTACTGCTTCAGAAACATCGTAAGCTTTCGCACGATCTACAAGCTTAGCAGCTTCTGCGTACTTTTTACCTTTTTTAGCCATTTTAAAATTTCCTCCTTATGTGGTTATAGCGGAATAACCTCCCACGAATAAGGGTTGCGAACTTGTGAAAACTCGCAACCCGACAAGAAACAAATTAATCCTCGATTACAATACCCATACTGCGTGCAGTACCTTCAACCATGCGCATTGCCGCTTCAACGTCTGCTGCGTTTAAGTCAGGCATTTTCGTTTCAGCGATTTCGCGTACTTTATCGCGCTTAACGGTTGCCACTTTATTACGGTTTGGTTCACCAGAACCAGACTCAATTCCAGCTGCTTTTTTAAGCAATACTGCAGCAGGCGGAGTTTTTGTAATAAATGTAAATGAACGGTCTTCGTAAACCGAAATTTCAACAGGAATGATTAAACCAGCTTGGTCAGCTGTACGAGCGTTAAACTCCTTACAGAATCCCATGATATTAACACCGGCTTGACCTAGTGCAGGTCCAACTGGCGGCGCTGGGTTAGCTTTTCCAGCAGGAATTTGCAATTTTACAACTTTTACTACTTTTTTAGCCACGAGACACACCTCCTTAAGTCCGTGATGTGGTAATAGGGTAAACCCTCCCACTCAAGGTTTCATTCTTTATATGAATGACGAAATATCAAGCTAGCTGCCTTGGATAAGTCCAAGACGTACCTTTGCTATATTATCATTTATATATAGCAATTTCAAGTTTTTTCACATTACAATTTGTCGATCTGGGTAAATTCCAGCTCAACCGGCGTTTCACGGCCGAACATATTAACGAAAACTTTAACCTTGCTTTTATCGTAGTCAATCTCTTCAATTGATCCCGTAAAGTTGGCAAAAGGTCCGTCTATCACTTTCACTGTCTCTTTTAATTCAAAGTCAATGTCAGTTTTGCGTTCGTCCATACCCATTCTCTTCAGAATGGTTTCTGCTTCGCCAGGAAGAAGCGGCGTCGGTTTTGAACCAGAGCCGGCAGAACCTACGAACCCAGTAACACCTGGTGTATTGCGGACAACATACCAAGAATCATCCGTCATTACGATTTCAACAAGGACGTAACCAGGGAATACTTTCTTTTTAACGACTTTTTTCTTGCCGTTTTTGATATCTGTCTCTTCTTCTTCAGGTACGACTACACGAAAAATCTTATCCTGCATCCCCATTGATTCAACACGTTTTTCCAAGTTGGCTTTTACTTTGTTCTCATAACCAGAGTACGTGTGAACAACATACCAATTCTTTTCCATTCTCTTCAGGACTGTCCAGTCCTTCCCTCCCCGCATTTGGTTTTAGTGTACTACCATAACGCTTCATGCAAAAAATAGGCGGTAAGCCTATGATAACTTTCATTTTTAACCCACAATAAAAAACCCGCTGAACGGGTTTTGGCAAGTGATATTATGATCTATTATAGCACGTATTGCTGATCATTATTCAACTATTAAACGAATTAATTGAGAAATTCCTGTGTCAAGGAGGGCAAAAAAGATAATAAAAAAGATAACTGTTGAAATAACCGTGATGGTATAGCGAGTTAACTCTTTTCCTTTAGGCCAGCTTACCTTTTTCATTTCTTTCCCAACATCTTTAAAGAATCTCATAATACGCATGTAAAAGACCTCCACAATTTAAAAGCGCAAACACTATTTTGTTTCAAGATGAGCTGTATGTGAATTGCAAGTACTGCAGTATTTCTTTACTTCTAATCGCTCAGCCGCTGATGCAGAGCTCTTCATTGTCGTATAGTTACGGTTTCCGCATGTTTTGCATGCTAACGTAATCTTTTTTCTCATGTCATTACACCTTTTTCTAAATAGACATTAGTTCTTATCTTAAGTAACATATCATAGTCAGAAAAATACTGTCAATATACCATAAATCCCTATTACAAACTGATCTCGCGAATTTCCAGGTACTTCTCCAGCTTGCGTTTGACTCGCTGAAGGGCGTTATCGATCGATTTCACATGGCGGTTCAGCTCATCTGAAATCTCTTGGTAGCTTCTTCCGTCTAGATATAATACAAGTACTTTTCTCTCTAAATCACTTAAAAGTTCTCCCATTTTCATTTCAATATCATCAAATTCTTCCTGATTGATAATCATTTCTTCTGGGTTTAACGTTTTCGCTCCCGAAATGACATCAAGCAGCGTTCGATCTGATTCTTCATCAAAAATCGGTTTATCTAATGAGACGTAGGAATTCAAAGGAATGTGTTTCTGGCGAGTAGCTGTCTTTATTGCGGTAATAATTTGGCGGGTAATACATAATTCTGCGAAAGCTTTGAAAGAGGTAAGCTTGTCCTCTTTGAAGTCACGAATAGACTTATAGAGGCCTATCATTCCTTCCTGAACAATATCTTCTCTGTCCGCACCTATTAAAAAATAGGATCTTGCTTTTGCACGAACAAAGTTTCGGTACTTCGTAATCAAGTAATCTAACGCATCACTGTCCCCAACATGAACCTTTTCAATGACCTGCTCGTCCTCCAACTGGCAAAACTGCTCTTTGTTGAATTTTCCCTTGTTGTTCTGTAGATTCACTCCGATCCCCCCGGCGCACGTAGATAGAAATATTATACATTACTGGACAAAAAAGCGTCAACTTAATCTAGGTCGCCCCTCCTCCATTTTTCAAACGTTTTCAAAACCTCTTCCGATAAAGCAATTTTACCCGCTGGCTTTTCGGAAGTGATCTTTCTTACCCGCCTTTCGATTCGCCTTTCTATCGCTTCTACCTCTCTCAAGAGCTCCCGGGCCGATTTTCGCAATGCCCCTTGTCCGAAAATCGCCCACTGCTCAGTGTAGTCAGAGGTCGCAACATGAATTTGAGTCGCAATGTTATTCAGATCCTGTGCCAGCTTTTCTATCCGCTCATCCGCAGTCTCATTTTCTTTTGTGAAAATCACTTCAACTCTGTGGTTAGTCTGTTTTTTCTCAATTCCCTTCACAAGATGCGCGTCAAATACGACAATAACCCTGTTTCCTGTATACGATTGATATTCCGCCATTTTCTGAATCAGTACGTCTCTCGCCTCTTCAAAACTATTCGCTTTTAAATCCTTCAGCTGCGGCCAGGCTCCAATCATGTTGTATCCGTCTACTAACAGGATATCCATTGATCATTATTCTCCCAGAGGGTTTCGCTTCCGGTAGACTTCATACATCAAAAGCCCCGCCGCTACAGATGCATTGAGTGAAGTAACTTTACCTGCCATCGGGAGTTTAATAAGAAAATCACATTTTTCTTTAATCAGGCGTCCCATTCCTTTTCCTTCACTTCCGATGACGAGAGCCAAAGGCATGCTGCCGTCCATTGTGCGGTAATCCTCCCGCGCGGATGCATCCGTTCCGACAACCCAGATTCCCCGCTCTTTCATTTCCTCTAGCGTTCGCGCCAAATTGGTGACCTTTGCGACTGGAATATGCTCAATTGCGCCTGTTGAAGCCTTTGCTACAGTAGTTGTCAGACCGACAGCTCTGCGTTTTGGAATCACAATACCATGGGCGCCGACTGCATCAGCTGTTCTCATAATTGAACCGAGATTATGAGGGTCCTCAAGCTCGTCCAGAATGAGAAAGAAAGGCTGTTCATTTCTTTCCTCTGCCGCTTTATATAAGTCGTCCAGTTCCGCGTACTCATACGCTGCGACCTGCGCCACTACACCTTGGTGCTGCCCTGTCACCATTTGGTCGAGTTTTTTTCTAGGGACGTATTGAATGGTGATGCCCTGCTTTTTCGCAAGCTCAATCACCTGCTGTGCTTGTCCCTTTACGGTGTTTTCCGCCATCCACAGCTTATACAGCTTGCGATCTGATTTTAACGTCTCGATCACTGCATTTTTTCCTATGACGTAATCATGTTGCTGACTCATTTGTTTTCCTCCCTGACCGTTCCGAATTGTATAGCTTCAGCAACAAGCTGATTCAGTCTTTCTTCTTTTTTCTCAAGAAAAAGATAGCCCAGCAGTGCTTCAAATGCTGTACTATAGCGGTACGTCTGCACATCTGTATTTTTAGGAATCGTTCCCGACTTGGCATTTCTGCCTCTTTTCAGCACCGCTTCCTCTTCTTCCGTGAAAAATGATTGATTCCGCAGAAAGAAAAGGATCTCAGCCTGTGACTTTGCCGATACGATCCGGCTTGATTTCTTGTGAAGATCATTTGGTTTGGTAAATCCCTGCTTAAGCAGGTGATGCCTCACATAAACTTCAAAAATGGCATCACCTATATAAGCAAGCGCAAGGCCGTTAAGCTGCTTTGAATCTTTTATCGTTTCAAAATCAAGCATCCGTTATTCTCCCCGTTTCCAGCGAGTGCCTTGAGCCGTATCTTCAAGAATGATATTCATGCTTTTCAGCTGGTCGCGGATCTGATCAGACAGAGCAAAATCACGATTGCGGCGCGCTTCATTTCTTTTTTCAATCAAATCTTCAATCTCTTGATCCAGAAGCTCCTGCTCACCAAGTGAGAAACCGAGGACAGAAACAATTCGGTCAAACATCTCAATAAACGCTGTAATAACGTGATCTGCTGTATGATCTTCCTGAAGATAATAGTTCGCATTCTTCGCCAAATCGAATAAAACAGAAATGGCATTCGCTGTATTAAAATCATCATCCATTGCTTCTTCAAATGCTGTTCGATGTTCTTCAATCTTTGCAAGCCATTTATCATCATCTTCTGTTAAATTTGTGCTGCTGTTTAAACGGTGCTGAAGGTTGCTATACGCTGTTTTCAACCGGTTAAACGCGCTCTTTGTGTTCTCCAGAAGCTCTTCTGAATAGTTAATTGGGTGACGATAGTGAACAGACAGCATAAAGAATCTGAGCAGCTGCGGATCATGCTGTTTAATAATGTCATGCACAAGCACAAAGTTGCCGAGTGATTTTGACATTTTTTCATTATCGATATTGATATAGCCGTTATGAAGCCAGTATTTCGCAAATGTTTTGCCAGTCAGTGCTTCTGATTGAGCAATTTCATTTTCATGGTGAGGGAATGTTAAATCCTGGCCGCCTGCATGGATATCAATTTGATCACCTAAGTACTTTTTCACCATCGCAGAGCATTCAATGTGCCAGCCCGGACGTCCTTTCCCCCAAGGGCTATCCCAAGAGATTTCTCCTTCTTTAGCTGCTTTCCACAGAGCGAAATCAAGAGCATCTTCTTTTTTCTCGCCAACTCGGATGCGCGCGCCAGATCTCAATTCATCAATCGATTGCTGCGAGAGCTTTCCGTATCCCTCAAATGCTCTTGTTTTGAAATAAACATCTCCTTCAGATTCATAAGCATAGCCCTTTTTCACCAGCTGATCTATGAAATCAATAATCGCGTCCATGTTTTCCATCACTCGCGGATGAAGGTCGGCTTTTCGGCAGCCGAGCGCACCTACATCTTCAAAGTATGCTTTAATAAAACGCTCAGAAATGGTCGGAACATCTTCACCAAGTTCATTTGCTGCTTTAATTAATTTATCATCTACATCTGTGAAGTTAGAGACATATTGGACATCGTAGCCTTTATACTCCAAATAGTTTCGAACCGTGTCATAAACGATGGCCGGACGGGCATTTCCAATATGAATATAATTGTAAACCGTCGGTCCGCACACGTACATTTTCACTTTTCCCTCTTCAAGAGGAACAAATGTTTCCTTCTGTCTAGTCAATGTATTATAAAGAGTGATTGTCATTTTTGATTAATCCTTTCTTTTCTGTCTTCAAGTTCCGTCTTCAGCTCTAAAATCTGCTGTTCCAAAGACTTAAACCGGTCAGCAACCGGATCGGGTAAATCCTGATGGTTTAAATCCCGTTTGATTTTCTTGCCGTTTTGCACGACAACCCTTCCCGGGATGCCGACAACTGTAGAGTAGTCCGGAACATCGTGGAGCACAACTGAACCAGCCCCTATTTTAGAGCCTTCACCGACAGTTATTGAACCGAGCACTTTAGCACCTGTCGCTATCAATGCGTCATCTTTAATTGTCGGATGCCTTTTGCCCCTTTCTTTCCCCGTTCCTCCAAGGGTAACCCCCTGAAAAACGGTTACGTTATTGCCGATTTCACATGTCTCCCCAATGACAACCCCCATCCCATGGTCTATGAAAAATCTTCTTCCGATCGTAGCCCCTGGGTGGATTTCAATTCCTGTAAAAAATCGGCTCACCTGAGATATAAGGCGTGCAAGGAAATAAAATTTTCGTTTATATAAAGCATGTGCAATCCGATGCGCCCATATAGCATGTAAACCGGAATAAGTTAAAATCACTTCAAAATAACTTCGTGCTGCAGGATCTTGATCGAACACCGTACCAATGTCTTCTTTGAGCATTTTAAAAAACACATGCTTCCCCCCATTCTACCCGCTATCATCTATCTATTTCCTCTAGACCCAATAAAAAAAGCGCCTCTGCATGTAAACATGACAGAGACGCTTTGACCGCGCGGTTCCACTCTGTTTGAAAAGCAGACTCCTGCTCTCCCAACTTCAGCCTGTAACGGCGGCGGCCGCCTTTGAATACTGATTTCAAAAAACGTTCTTCAAAGGTCTTAAGGGCGCACTTCTAAAACCCGACTCCTGGATCTCTCTCAGCCAATGAAGATCCTTTCTGTATTGGTCTAAAGCTTTATACTCTTCCCTGTCAACAATCATCTATTTAGATATTTTTCAACCGCTGAATTGCAGATTCTTTTCCGATCAGTTCAATTGATTGCGGAAGCTCAGGACCGTGAGTTTGGCCTGTTACAGCAACACGGATCGGCATAAACAGTTTTTTCCCTTTATGGCCTGTTTCTTTTTGTACTGCTTTGATAGAAGCTTTGATCTGGTCCGGAGTGAACTCCTCCAGCTCTTCAAGCTTCGCAGCGAATGTGCTGAGCACTTCAGGCACCTGTTCTTCTTCTAAAACAGCTTTTGCTTCTTGATTATACTCGATCTCATCCGTAAAGAACAAATCAGTCAGCTCAACAATTTCCGCACCGTAGCTCAATTGCTCATGATATAGAGAAATCAGTTTGCGAACCCATTCTTGTTCTTCAGGAGATAGTTCATTGCCAACTTTGCCGGCTTTTTGAAGATGCGGGAGCGTAAGCTCAACAACCTGATCAAGATCCAATTTTTTCACATATTGGTTGTTGACCCATTTCAGCTTATGCATATCAAACAGAGCTGGTGATTTAGATAAACGATTTACATCAAAAATTTCAATAAACTCTTCTTTTGTGAAAAGCTCTTCTTCTCCCACCGGCGACCAGCCCAGCAGGCCGATAAAGTTGAACAGCGCCTCCGGCAAGTAGCCAAGCTCTTTATATTGCTCAATGAATTGAATAATCGATTCATCACGTTTGCTGAGCTTTTTACGGCTTTCATTTACAATCAACGTCATGTGGCCGAACTGAGGAATATCCCAGCCGAACGCTTGAAAGATCATGATCTGTTTTGGTGTATTCGAAATATGGTCCTCACCGCGCAGCACGTGCGTCATTTTCATTAGATAGTCATCCACAGCTACTGCAAAGTTATAAGTCGGCGTTCCGTCTTTTTTCACAATAACAAAGTCGCCGATGCCATCAGATTCGAAAGAAATTTCACCTTTTACAATATCATTAAACGCAATGATTTTTCCTTCAGGGACACGGAAACGAATACTCGGCTTTCTGCCCTCTGCAAGGAATTTTTCCTGTTCTTCCTGAGTCAGATCTCTGTGCTTTCCGGAATAACGCGGCATCTCTCCGCGGGCAATCTGCTCTTCACGTTCTTTTTCAAGTTCTTCTTCTGTACAGAAACATTTATAAGCAAGCCCTTTTTCAAGCAGCTCTTCATAGTAAACCTTATAGATATCGTTACGCTCGGACTGACGGTATGGGCCGTACTCTCCGCCGACATCCACACTCTCATCCCAGTCGATGCCAAGCCATTTTAAATAGTTGAGCTGGCTTTGTTCTCCGCCCTCAATGTTACGTTTTTTATCAGTGTCCTCAACACGGATAATAAACTTGCCGCCTTGGCTGCGGGCAAATAAATAATTAAAAAGCGCCGTTCTGGCATTTCCAATATGCAAATGTCCTGTTGGACTCGGTGCATAACGGACGCGTACTTCGTTTCCCATTTCAAATACTTCCTTTCATCTCATGTATGGCCTCAGGCTAAATGTATGCATCTATTCTACCACCAAATAGACCGGGCATCAAAACAAGTTAGCCTTTTTGTATCAGCACTGTGGCTTGAGCGGCTATTCCTTCCGCTCTTCCTGTAAATCCAAGCTTTTCGGTCGTGGTCGCTTTAACATTCACTTGGGAAACCTCTGCCTCAAGCCCTTCAGCGATTCTTTTTCTCATGTCTTCTATGTACGGCGCCATCTTCGGCTTCTGTGCAATGATCGTACAGTCAATATTTCCAAGTACATACCCTTTCTGTTTCACAAGCCCCCAGACATGCTGAAGTAATTTAAACGAATCAGCATCCTTGAACTCCGGATCTGTATCAGGGAAATGCTTGCCGATGTCGCCCTCCCCGACAGCTCCGAGACATGCGTCAGCAACGGTGTGCAATAATACATCCGCGTCAGAATGTCCGAGCAATCCTTTTTCATACGGGATTTCAACTCCGCCGATAATGAGAGGCCGGCCCTCTACTAATTGGTGCACATCAAAACCTTGTCCGATTCTAAACATGATTATTCCCACTTTCTGCTTCCATGATAGCTTCAGCTGACGTTAAATCATCAGGAGTCGTCAGCTTAATATTTGTATAGTTACCTTCTACAACACGAACCGAACGGCCCTCCAGCTGTTCGACGAGACTGGCGTCATCCGTTCCTAAAAACCCTCTGCGCTCTGCCTCAGCGTGAGCCTCCATCAATAAAGAAAGACGAAAAGCTTGTGGCGTTTGGACAGCCCACAAGCTTGAACGTTCAATCGTCTCACTGACTTCTAAATCTTGAACGCGTTTAATCGTATCTTTTACCGGAACAGCCAGGATGGCCGCTCCGGTCTGCTCCGCTTCAGCAATCAGTTCGTCAATCTGGTCATGCTTTATAAAAGGACGAGCGCCGTCGTGAACGAGGACAATCTTTTCTTGTTTAACGGCTTTGAGCCCCTTATAAACACTGTGCTGGCGTTCATCTCCGCCTGCTACAAGCTCGATAGCGGTTTGAAACGGATATTGGTTCAGCAATTGCTGAAAGTCGTCCCGTTCGCGCTCGTTAATCACCAAAATGATTCTGCCGCACGGACGATGGCTGTCAAACACCCGTAAAGTGTGAATGATAACCGGTTCTCCTTTCAGCTCAATAAACAGTTTATTTCTCCCTGCCTTCATCCGTTTCCCCTGTCCGGCCGCAAGAATTACCACATCATAATTCATTGTTCTTTCTCCCTTTACAGCGCCTTCTCCAACAGCTTAGGCTTGGCAAAAATCATTCGTCCCGCTGCTGTCTGCAGCACGCTTGTGACGAGAACATCAATGTGTTTTCCGATATAATTCCGTCCTTCTTCAACGACAATCATAGTGCCGTCATCCAAGTAAGCGACTCCCTGATTATGCTCTTTGCCGTCTTTAATGACCTGAACATTCATTTCCTCACCCGGAAGCACAACAGGCTTGACCGCGTTGGCAAGATCATTAATGTTTAACACTGCTACCTTCTGAAGCTCGCACACTTTATTTAAATTAAAATCATTCGTCACAACGACTCCGGATGTCAGTTTAGCGAGTTTGACCAGCTTGCTGTCAACCTCCTGGATATCTTCAAAGTCACCTTCATAAATTTCAACTTTAATATCTAATTCTTTTTGAATGCGGTTCAGGATATCAAGACCGCGGCGCCCTCTGTTGCGTTTTAACACATCTGAGGAGTCAGCGATATGCTGCAATTCCTCAAGGACAAACTGCGGAATCACGATAATTCCCTCTAAGAAACCAGTCTGACAAATATCTGCAATTCTCCCATCAATAATAACACTTGTGTCCAGGATTTTCAGCTTTTTGTCTTGGACCTCATGCTCTTCGTCAGCTGTTCCTTTTTTCTTTTGCATTCTGGCGGAAATGGAGAATAGGCTGATCAATTCATCCTTTTTCTTAAAGCCCACCTGAAAGCCAAGATAACCGAGAAAGAAAGCTAAAAACACAGGGATGATTGTGCTGAGTATGCGGTAAGGTATATTGTCTAAAGGAATAACGTTTACGATAAGATAAGCAATTATAAGTCCAAATACTAAGCCAAGACTTCCAAATAACAAATCTGGAACCGGCGCTTTTAATAATGAATCCTCTATCCACTTAACCCAGTTCACAACGTAATCTGTACCCCATATACTGATGAGAAAAAAGATAATTGCACCTATTGCCGCAGACGTATATGCGTTTGTTATTAAAGGTATGTCCTGTAAACTTAACAGTACAAACAATTCAGGTATTAAAAATATACCAACAACGCCGCCGAAGATAATGAAGAACGCCTGAACTATTCGTTTTAACATACCCCCACCTCCTTTAAAGAAAATTATTGTATTTCACAAGTTTTACGCCACCTACGAATATCAGAATAAACAAAAACCAACAATAATATACCCGTAAAGATATGGTTTTAACCGAAAATCATAGCTGTCTGTCTAAATAATGCTTCTCTTGAAGGCGTTTTAAGCCCTTTTTGATTTTTTGGGCTCGTACTTCACCGATACCCTCTACTTCATCTAATTCTTCTGCGCTGGCCTCAATAATTCTCGGCAGAACGCCAAATGCCTCCACCACATTCTCCACAATCGGCATCGGAAGGCGCGGAATCTTATTTAGCAGCCTGTATCCTCTAGGCAGAACATAGTCATCAAGATTTGTAGAAGCCGGATAACCAAGCAGCTTATAAACAATGGAATCATCAAGCAAATCGTAGCTGGACATATCCTGCAGCTCTTTTAAAAGGACAAATGGATCTTTAATCTTTTCTTTCACATAATCCTTAATAAATAAAGCAGCCTCTTCTTCCATATCAGTAATCAGTTCGATGACCTGCAGCTTAATCAAATGACCTTCTGTTCCCAGTTCCCTGATATACATGTTGATTTCATTTTTGATTCGCAGCACCATTTCATAACGGTGCATCACAGACAGAACATCGCTGAATGTAACGAGTTCCTCAAACTCTAATGCGTTTAGTGCATTAATCGTTTTATCCAGAATTGTTTTATATTTTTCTAGAGTTTGAATGGCTTGATTCGCTTTTGTTAAAATAAATCCTATGTCTTTTAGTGTATACTTCATACTTTCCTGATATAACGTTATGACATTTCTTCTCTCAGAAATTGCGATAACGAGACAGCCGGTTTGCTTAGCTACTCTTTCGGCAGTGCGGTGCCTCATTCCTGTTTCTGACGAAGAAATTGTGGCTTCAGGCATCAATTGTGTATTGGCATATAGGATCTTTTGACCAGAATCACTTAAAATAATCGCACCATCCATTTTAGCCAGTTCATATAAATGCGCCGGAGAAAAAGCAGTGTTAATGTGGAAACCGCCATCCACCACTTCTTTTACTTTATCATTATATCCAACAACAATCAGACCGCCTGTATTTGCTCTCAGTACATTTTCTATCCCCGCTCTGAGCGGTGTTCCAGGAGCAACAAATTGCAAAATAGAAGACAGGTCTAACTCATGTTTCGCCCCTTTTTTCTCTTTTTCCATCTATTATCCTCCTAATGAAGTACGAAGTGCCTCTGCAACATTTGCTACTCCGATGACCTCAATCCCTTTTGGTTTCGTCCATCCATCCAGATTTGCCGCAGGTATGATCATGCGTTTAAAACCAAGCTTTGCCGCTTCTTTTACACGCTGTTCAATTCTTGATACCCGGCGGACTTCTCCGGTTAATCCCACTTCTCCTATAAAGCAATCTGCAGGATTTGGAGGTGTGTCTCTAAAGCTTGATGCGATACTGACCGCTATAGCAAGATCAATCGCAGGTTCATCAAGTTTGACGCCGCCCGCTACCTTCAAATATGCATCCTGATTTTGCAGCAGCAGACCTACTCTTTTTTCTAACACAGCCATTAACAGTGACACCCTGTTATGATCTATCCCTGTTGCCATGCGCCGCGGATTGCCAAAGCTTGTTGGCGAGATGAGCGCCTGAATTTCAACAAGAATCGGCCTTGTGCCTTCCATAGAAGCCGTTATGCTCGACCCCGCAGATCCCGCCGAACGCTCTTCTAAGAAGATTTCCGAAGGATTCAGTACCTCAGTAAGCCCTTCTTCCCGCATTTCAAAAATACCCATTTCGTTTGTAGAACCAAAGCGGTTTTTTACAGCCCGTAAGATTCGGAAAGTATGGTGACGCTCTCCTTCAAAGTATAAAACAGTGTCAACCATATGCTCCAGCAGTCTCGGCCCCGCGATGGACCCTTCTTTCGTTACGTGACCTACAATAAATATCGGAATACCTTTTGTCTTTGCAATTTTCATCAGCTCGGCTGTACACTCTCTTACCTGTGACACACTGCCGGGAGCCGATGTAATATCGCTTTGATAGACCGTTTGAATAGAGTCAACAACCACAAACGCTGGATTCATCTCTTCTATAGCAGACGAAATATACTCCATATCGGTTTCGGATAAAACATGCAGTGAGGGATTATTTATGCCCAGACGGTCTGCTCTTAATTTCGTTTGTTTTACCGATTCTTCTCCTGAAATGTACAGAACATGACGTGTTGAACCAGATAACTGAGCGGATACTTGCAGTAATAAGGTCGATTTTCCGATGCCTGGGTCCCCGCCAATTAAAACAAGTGAGCCCTTCACCACACCGCCGCCGAGCACTCTGTTAAACTCGCCGAGCTGTGTTTTAACCCGGGGTTCTTCTGATGTTTCGATTGATGTTATGGGGGAAGGTTTCCGAACGGTTTGAACAGAATGAGAAAAAGCCGCTCTCCGATTGGCCGGTGCTTTTTTAATCATTTCTTCCACCATTGTATTCCAAGCACCGCAGCCCGGACATTTCCCCATCCATTTTGGAGACTCGTAGCCGCAGGATTGGCAGATGAATTTGGATTTTGTTTTAGCCATAAATAGTGTAAGACCTCTCCCTTGTTCTATTTCTTGATACGAAATTGAGGCATACACTTACATGCTGTATGCCTCATTTTCGTCTTCTATATTAATTCGTTTTAGCAGTCGTTTTTACGACAAATTCGCCATCTTCTACATCAAGAACGATATGGTGTCCTTTATGAATGTTACCTCTGAGCAGCTCTTCAGATAATCGGTCCTCCACATGTTTTTGAATGGCTCTTCTGAGCGGGCGGGCACCGTATTCAAGGTCTACGCCCTCTTCCGCGACTTTTGCTTTCGCAGCTTCCGTCAATTCAATAGAAAGGTCCTGTTCTTTAAGACGTTTCGTTAATTGATCAGACATCAATGACACGATTTCAGCCAGATGTTTTTTCTCGAGTGAATGGAAGACGATAATTTCATCAATACGGTTGATGAATTCCGGTCTGAACGCACGTTTCAGCTCACCCATCACTTTATCCTTCATGTCTTTATGATTTTGCGTCTCATCCTGAACGTTGAAGCCGACATATTTGTTGCGTTTCAGCTCACTTGCTCCGACGTTTGACGTCATGATCAGAATCGTGTTGCGGAAATCAACTGTACGGCCTTTAGAATCAGTCAATCGTCCGTCTTCAAGAACTTGAAGGAGGATATTGAAGACGTCAGGGTGCGCTTTCTCAATTTCATCAAGAAGCACAACAGAGTATGGTTTTCTTCTTACCTTCTCTGTTAATTGGCCGCCCTCATCGTATCCCACATACCCTGGAGGTGAACCTACAAGTCTAGAAGTCGAGTGTTTTTCCATGTATTCAGACATATCAATTCTGATCATGGCTTCTTCATCACCGAAGATAGACTCAGCAAGTGCCCGTGCAAGCTCCGTTTTACCTACACCTGTAGGGCCTAAGAAAATGAATGAGCCGATTGGGCGTTTAGGGTCTTTTAGCCCTGCTCTTGCACGTCTGACCGCTTTAGCAACGGCTACAACAGCTTCATCTTGGCCGATGACACGGGAATGAAGAATGCTCTCCATATTAAGAAGCTTATCAGTTTCAGTTTGAGCGATTTTTGATACAGGCACCCCAGTCCAGCTGGATACAACCATCGCAATATCATCCACAGAAACCTCTGAGTTTTCCTGTCCCTGCTTCTCTTTCCATGATTTTTTCGTATCTTCCACTTGCTCACGCAAACGCTGTTCCGTATCACGCAAGGAAGCCGCTTTTTCAAATTCTTGGCTTTGCACCGCAGCATCCTTCTCTTTTCGTACTTCATCAAGTTTCTGTTCAAGCTCTTTTAAATTAGGAGGCGTTGTAAAGGAACGCAATCTGACCTTGGAACCCGCTTCATCGATCAAGTCAATAGCTTTATCCGGAAGGAAACGGTCAGAGATATATCTGTCAGAAAGCTTAACCGCAGCCTCAATGGCTTCGTCAGTGATAGAAACGCGGTGGTGGGCTTCATATCGGTCACGCAAGCCTTTTAGGATTTGAATGCTTTCGTCTACAGACGGCTGATCAACCTGGATTGGCTGAAAACGGCGTTCCAGAGCTGCATCTTTTTCAATATATTTACGGTACTCATCAAGAGTTGTCGCACCGATGCACTGAAGTTCTCCGCGAGCAAGTGAAGGTTTCAAAATGTTGGATGCATCAATGGCACCTTCTGCTCCGCCCGCTCCGATTAGTGTATGGAGCTCATCAATGAATAGAATGATGTTTCCGGCCTGACGGATTTCATCCATAACTTTCTTCAAACGATCCTCAAATTCACCGCGATATTTTGTACCGGCAACAACTGTTCCCATGTCTAATGTCATAACGCGTTTATCCCGTAAAATTTCAGGAACTTCATTATTGATAATTTGCTGTGCAAGACCTTCTGCGATAGCCGTTTTCCCTACGCCCGGTTCCCCAATCAGAACAGGATTGTTTTTCGTTCTGCGGCTCAGCACTTCAATGACACGCTGAATTTCTTTGCTTCTGCCGATAACCGGATCAAGGCTGTCTTCCTTCGCAATCGCTGTTAAATCTCTTGCCAGGCTATCTAGTGTAGGCGTATTCGCATTGCTGTTTGTTCCAGCCGCTGATGAACCTGTTTCATTACTTCCAAGAAGCTGAAGCACTTGCTGTCTTGCTTTATTTAAGCTGACTCCGAGATTGTTAAGCACTCTCGCAGCCACACCTTCACCTTCGCGAATAAGTCCAAGAAGAATATGCTCTGTTCCCACATAAGAATGGCCGAGTTTTCTGGCCTCATCCATTGATAGCTCAATGACTTTTTTAGCTCTCGGAGTATAATGAATCGTTTGAGACATTTCCTGTCCGCGCCCAATTAAGCTCTCAACTTCTTTTTGGATTTTATCTGAACCAAGTCCAAGCGCTTGAAGTGCTTTAGCAGCGATGCCCTCTCCTTCTCGCACCAGTCCTAATAAAATATGCTCAGTGCCGATATTATTATGACCTAAACGAAGTGCTTCTTCCTGTGCAAGCGCCAGTACCTTTTGAGCTCGTTCTGTAAATCTTCCAAACATCATATCGATTCATCCTCCTGTCTATTCCCATTCATTTCTAAGTGAAGCCGTTCTCTGATAAGAGCCGCTCTTCGTATATCTCTTTCGTTCGGACGCAAAGCGCCTCCCGAGTACTGCTGTAAAAATCCCGGCTGTGTTAAAATCATCAGTTCATTAAGTATATTGCTTGAAAGTCCTTTTATAATGCCTAGGTCTATACCCAACCGAACATCTGAAAGACACTTTGCAGTTTCTTTCGATTCTATCATTCGGCAATTGGACAAGACTCCATAGGATCGATACACACGATCCTCAAGCTCAATCTTAGAGGTTTGGTAAAGCGCTTCTCGGGCAGATCGTTCCTGTTCAATCAGCTGGGCAGCTACACTGTTAAGGTCATCGACAATATCCTGCTCAGACTTTCCAAGCGTGATTTGATTTGAAATTTGAAAGATATTTCCTACTGCTTCGCTGCCTTCCCCATAAATCCCTCTAACAACTAAGCCTAATTGATTAATAGCCGGTATAATTCGATTTATTTGCCTAGTTAAAACAAGTGCCGGAAGATGCATCATGACTGAAGCCCTTAAGCCCGTACCTACATTTGTAGGACAGCTGGTTAAGTAACCCCTTTGCTCACTAAATGCATAATCAACCTTTTCCTCAATCCAGTCATCAACTTGGTTTGCGGCTTTCATTGCTTGCGGAAGCTGAAAACCTGGGAAAAGACACTGAATTCTTATGTGGTCCTCCTCATTCAACATGACGCTTACTTCTTCATTTTCAGAAAGCAAACAGCCGCCAAAAGGAGACTCTGTCAAATTAGGGCTGATGAGATGCTTTTCAACAAGCACCCGTTTTTCTAAAGGCTGTGCGTCGTTCATTCTGATCAAAAGGAATTTGCCGACACCGGGAATTTCTTGTTCTGAAAACTGTTCTTCAAACTGTTGTAAGATGGATGAGGCTTCTTCATTGGAATATCGCGTAGGGAACCGAATATTTTCAAAGTTCCTAGCTAAACGTATGCGGCTGCTGAGTACAATGTCACTTTCAGGGCCTTTCTGCTTCATCCAACTGCTTAATGCGTCCTGAATAAAATGCTTTAGCGACATTACCCCTGTTCCTCCTCACTATCTGTACTTTTGAGTGACTGTTCTAATGAACGAATTTGATCTCTCACATGGGCTGCATTTTCAAATTCTTCTTGTTGTATTAAAGCTTCTAATTCTTTTTTCAGCATATCGATCTGTCGTCTGACATGCAGGTTGCCGCCTATACGTTTCGGTATTTTCCCGCCATGCACAGTGTTTCCGCTGTGAACTTTGCGTAAGATCGGTGTAATGTTGCTATGAAATGTTTTATAACATTCGGCACAGCCAAATCGACCAGTTTTTCTAAATTGCTGAAATGTCATTCCGCACTTCGGACAAGCAGATATTTGCTCGGAATGGCTGAACATTTGTGTTCCAGCATTCTGAAATGAAGAATCCATGTTCAGTAAACCTGATAGTAAATTATGAATAGAGAAACCATGACTTGCACTTATACCATATGAATCGCTATGTTCTTTTGCACATTGTTCGCAGATGTGAACCTCTTTTTTCTCTCCGTTAACAACCTTTGTAAAGTGAAAAGTGGCTGGTCTCTCATTGCACTCTTGACAAATCAATCTTTTCACCCGCTTATTTTAATTTTAAAGCGGTCAGCATAGCTTTCATCATTCTCGCTCTTAATTCATCACGTTCAGGCAAATCAATGTACAGTACTGAGCGATCCATCACGCTGACCATCATTTTTGCTTCTCTTTCAGAGATCACCTTGTCTTCTAATAGCCTTAAAATAATGTCATCAGAGGCTGCTTGAGACAAATGGGTATTAATTTGAGAAATAATATTATTGATTAGGACAACTTCATTATTCATTTTAATTTTAATGATTCTGATATAACCGCCGCCCCCGCGTTTGCTCTCAACAATATATCCTCTCTCGCTTGTAAATCTGGTGTTGATGACATAATTTATTTGGGAAGGAACACATTGAAATTTATCTGCAATTTCACTACGTTTAATTTCTAAAATTTCCTTGCCATTTTGATCTAACACTTGTTTCAAGTACTGTTCAATGATGTCAGAAATATTATGTCCCACTCAACCCCCTCCTTTATTGACTTTGACTATATTTGACTTTAATCTTACTATAAGGTGTTTTTCGAGAATTTTCAACTTTCTCGCTCTATCTTAAGTATTTCCATTTTCTAAATCCATAAAACCTGATTATTCACTTAAAATTTATCTGTGAAGTTATTATATTATATAACTAAATGAAATTTTATGATACCAATAAGCAGAACGCAAAAAAGGGCAGCTCATATGAGCTGCCCTTTTGTTAATTGCTTGGCGGCGTCCTACTCTCACAGGGGGAAACCCCCGACTACCATCGGCGCTGAAGAGCTTAACTTCCGTGTTC